>DEAY01000163.1:1102-2777 GCA_002348345.1 Verrucomicrobia bacterium UBA2970 | reverse complement strand
GCCTATCAAAAGGCCAGGGGGATTGAGATGGAGATTGTGCCCCATTCGCAAATCCTTCTGGAGGAAACGAGTGAACGAGGCGGCGTGCTCACGATGCCGGGGATTCTAGCGATGAATCGAGGGCCTGTTTTGAGGGGGGTCTGGATGCTTGAGCGGATTCTCGGCATCCAGCTTCCCGAACCCCCTCCGGATGTAGGCCAGGTCCCCGCCAATCGGGCGGGAGAATCGCTTTCCTTCCGAGAACGCTTCGAAGAGCACCGATCCAATCCGACCTGCGCGGTTTGCCACGACAAGATTGATCCATTGGGGTTTGCCACCCAGGGCTTTGATCTTCGCGGCAATTACATTGCCATGGTCACGGAGTCGCCTCCTCAAGGAGCCGCTCGATATCAAGACAAAGAGGGAAATCCGATTGACATGTCGGGCCGGATGCCCAACGGGGAAACGTTTCAGGATATGAGGGAACTCAAAACCATCCTTTCGAACCGTTATCAGCAGCCGATCGTCCGCCATCTCGTTGAGCGGATGCTCTCCTATGCGCTTGCCCGGAAGTTGGAATTTTACGACCGCCCGACCGTGACCCATATGGTCGAAGAACTCACTCGTCGGGGAGGGGGCTATCAAGACCTCATTCGAATGATCGTGAAGAGCTTGCCGTTCCGGGAGACTATTGTAGCCTCAGACGCACCATGAGTCTGCGATTAAACCGGCGTGCATTTCTTCGGGGCACCGCAGGCGCCCTCATGCCGCTGCCCTTTCTGAACTTGATGGAGACGTCGGTTCGGGCACGATCCGCATCGGAAGAACCGCCCCTGCGCTTCATGACTCTGTTCAAGCCCAATGGCGTTCATCCTCCATCATGGAATATCAATGGTGGGAGTGAATTTGATTTTCGACTGTCTCCGTTGATGCAGCCCTTTGCGCGACACAAGGATGATCTCCTCATTCTCGATAACATGGGGGACTTTGGCTTCTCATCCCATGCCAGTTCCACCCGCCGGTTTCTGAGCGGCCACCATGAAAACAAACAATCGGCTTCGATTGATCAGCTCATTGCCGATCAAATTGGAAAGGAAACGCCTCACCGGTCCCTGGAATTGACAACGGAGGGACTGTTCCCCAACCAGATTGGATGCAGTTACATTTCTTACGACCGCGAGGGTCAGCCCATCCCCCGGGAGAGTGATCCCCAGCTGATCTTTGATCGACTCTTTCGCAATCCGTTGAGCCATCCGGGTAAGCGAGAAAAGATGACCAGTCTGCTGGATCGGGTTCGGGACGATGCCCGATCTCTCAAACGACAGGCGGGTCGTGAGGACCAAGCCACGCTCGAGGAATATCTCACCGTCGTCCGCGAAGCGGAGCAACGGCTGGAGAACCTGAAGAGGAGTCGGCTTCCGGCGATCGAGGTGCCCGATGGGGCACGCCCGCCCAAGGCGTTGAACCTCGATGAGCAGGTTGAATCGATGCTCGATGTGATCGCGCTGGCCTTCTGGACGGATTCCACCCGCTGTGTTTCATATATGCTCGGGAACAGCAATAGCCGGATGATATTTGAGTTTCTCGGGGTCAAGGAACAGCACCATTATCTCTCGCATTTCTTTCGCAATTTCAGCCGCTCCCATATCGACGGACTCCTCAAGATCAGCCTTTGGCACATGGAGAAATTCGACTA
>DEAY01000163.1:586-786 GCA_002348345.1 Verrucomicrobia bacterium UBA2970 | reverse complement strand
TGGCACATGGAGAAATTCGACTATTTGCTCCACAAGTTGAAGTCCTATGGCGATCGGAACGGAAGCTTGCTGGACCACACCATCGTTTTGTTTGGGTCGGGAATGGGGCATAGCGATAATCACACCGTCAAACGGATTCCGGTGGTGTTGGCCGGGAACGGGGCTGGTCGATTTCAAACGGGACGCTATCTCCGCTTTTC
>DEAY01000163.1:0-233 GCA_002348345.1 Verrucomicrobia bacterium UBA2970 | reverse complement strand
CGACTCCACTTGGCGTTGGCCAAAGCCTTTGGCTTGGAGCTTGATCAGTACGCGGGGGCCACTTCACCTTTGCCGGGATTGGATGGGTCCCATTACGAACCGTTTCGGGAGCCTTTTTTTGTTAGCTGGATCAAGAAATCCGAGGGGCGCCTTGTCGTTCAGGGGCGATTGCGACTCTCGGACGACCTCAACGAGGCCAAGGTGTTTTATGTCGATGTGGAAGATCGGCCCTC
>DEAY01000467.1:6227-6431 GCA_002348345.1 Verrucomicrobia bacterium UBA2970 | reverse complement strand
GATCTCTACCAAGAGATGCGAACCGAGATCAGCAAGGCCATTATCGGGCAATCGGAAGTCGTCGAACGCCTTCTGATTTGTATCCTGGCTCGGGGCCACTCGCTGCTGATGGGCGTTCCCGGCTTGGCCAAAACAACGATCATCAATTCGTTGTCGCAGATCATGTCGCTGGATTTCAGTCGGATTCAGTTCACGCCTGACCTG
>DEAY01000467.1:0-5911 GCA_002348345.1 Verrucomicrobia bacterium UBA2970 | reverse complement strand
TCAGTTCACGCCTGACCTGATGCCATCGGACATTACCGGCACCGATATCCTCCAGGAATCCGATCAGCCCGGACGCCGGGAATTCGTGTTCGTGAAAGGCCCGATCTTCGGCAACATCATTCTCGCCGACGAAATCAACCGTACCCCTCCCAAAACCCAGTCCGCACTTCTGGAAGCGATGCAGGAACACCGGGTGACGGCTTCAGGAAAAGTCTTTGATCTTCCCTCTCCTTTTTTCGTTCTGGCGACCCAGAATCCCATTGAACAAGAGGGTACCTACTCCCTTCCCGAAGCCCAGCTTGATCGGTTCATGTTCTTCATTCACGTCGATTACCCGACACAGGAAGAGGAACTCCGGATCGCCAAGGAAACCACGGGCAGCAGCCTGGCACAGCTCAAGCATATCATTAGCGGCGAGCAAGTCCTCAAGTTCCAGGAAGTCGTCCAACGCGTGCCCGTGCCCGATCACATCTACGATACGGCGGTACAATGGGTCCGAGCCACGCGCCCTAAAACGGAGGACGCGCCCGACTTTGTCAAAGAGTGGGTCACCTGGGGCGCCGGGCCACGGGCCGTTCAGTATCTGATTCGCGGGGCCAAGGCTCGGGCCGTTCTTCAGGGAAGTTACCTGGTTCGACTGGAGGACCTGATTGCCGTGGCCGAACCTGTTCTGAGCCATCGTATTCTCACCAACTTCCATGCCCAGGCAGAGGGAGTCACGAGTCGGACGGTGATCGACAAACTCATTGAGCGCACCCGCCAGCAGGCATAGTGTGGCAGCCGACGGATCAAAATCGTTAATCGACTCGCGGGTCGTCTCCCGCCTCATGGCTCAGCCCTTGTATTCGCGGCAAGCCATGGAGGGGACGGTCTCCGGGCTTCACAAGAGTCCCCACCGGGGATCCTCCGTCGAGTTTGCCGAGTATCGCCAATACGTCCCCGGCGACGATCTCCGCCGACTCGATTGGCGAGTGCTGGCCCGCACCGACCGCTACTATCTCAAGGAGTTCGAGGCCGAGACCAACCTCCGCGCCTATTTCGCTCTCGACCTCAGCGGATCCATGCAGTTCTCCAGCCTCGAATCGACCAAACAGCAGTTCGCAGAGAAACTGCTGGCCACCCTGGCCTACCTGGTCATCCGCCAAGGTGATGCCGCCGGGTTGCTGGGGATCGGTCAGGACACCGTCATCGACCTCCCTCCCCGCCGCAATCCGTCCCATCTCCAACTGCTCCTCGACTCCATCCCCACTCTCAAAAAAGGCGGTCCAACGGGGTTGGTGGAGGGCCTCCATGGATTGGCGGAACGGGTTCGTCGCCGGGCAATGATTGTTATTTTTTCCGATTGTTTCTGTGAACTCGATCCCTTGATGTCGAGTCTGCAACATCTCTGCTTCGAACATCATGACGTGGTCCTGTTCCACCTCCTGGATCCGCAAGAAATCCAGTTCAAATTCGACCGCCCCCTGCGATTCACCGACCTGGAAGGCCCGACCAGTCTGGTCACCGAACCTTCCGTGATCCGTGATGAGTATCTCAAACACCTGCGACACTTCATGGAGACGCTTCAAAAGGGTTGCCGTGAGTTCGGAATCGACTACCGAAGAATCTTGACGAGCGATAATTACGAGAAGGTGCTGGCTGACTTTCTCATCGAACGCTCTCGCGTTGGGGCAACGTCGTTTTGAAACCGGCATGACCTTTCTCCAGCCCCTCATCCTCTACGGTCTGCCCCTGGCGCTTCTGCCGGTGATCATTCATTTGCTCAACCGCCTGCGCCATCGCCCGCAACCATGGGGAGCGATGCAGTTTTTGTTGGCCGCTTCGCGAAGCTCGGTGAATCAGGCCAAGCTCAAACAATTCCTCATCCTCCTTTTCCGCACGCTCGCCGTCCTGGCCTTGATCGTCTTTCTCGCCCGCCCGCTCTCAGGAGGCTACCTCGGCTGGGCCGTGTCGACCGCGCCCGATGTCGTGTTTCTCCTGGTCGATCGATCCGCCAGCATGGAACATCGTTCCAGTTCCGGAGTGGGCTCCAAGCGGGAAGAGGTTCTCAAACTCATGGCGGAAACGGCCACCGGTTTCGAGGAAACCAGCCACCTCATTCTGATCGATTCAGCAACCCGGCAAGCCCAACGACTCCAGCGGGCCGAGAGTCTTCTCGAGCACCCACTGAGCACGCCCACCGATGCCGCCGCGGATATTCCCGCCATGTTGCAATCCGCCTTGTCGTGGCTCGTGGAGAACCAAGCGGGCAATGCCGAAATCTGGATTGGCTCAGACCTTCAACCCAGCAATTGGATGGCCGATGACGAACGCTGGCCTTCCCTCGTCGAAAAGTTCCAAGCGCTTCCCCAATCGGTTCGGATCCGGCTGCTGGCGATGGAGGAAACCACCGACCAAAACGATACCTCTCTGAGTCTACATGAACAATCACGACGCTTTCTGAGCAGCGAGCGGGCGATGGTTTTTTCACTCGATATCGACCGTTCCGAATCCTTTACCGACTCTCTCCCCATTGAATTGGTCCTCGACGGCGTCAGTTCCGAGCTTCAACTCGATTCAAATGAAGCCAAGCAGCGCTGGCGTCATCGAGTCGATCTAGGCGGTCAAGAGGTCTCAGGGTGGGGTTCCTTCTCCATCCCCTCAGATGCCAATCCGAAGAACAATCAGATCTTCTTCGTCTATGGTGAACCCGGTGATCTTGGGGGCACGGTGGTGGCATCCGACGCTATCGCGGGGCCGATCCTGCAGTTCTGCGCAGGGGACTTCCAACGCGACCCACCGAAAATGGCCTCCCTGCGTACCAGTTGGAGTGCGGATACCCGTTCCTGGGAGAACCAGACCTTGCTCCTATGGCAGGAAAGTCTTCCCGAACCTGAAATGGCGGAAGCGCTGGAGTCCTTCGCTCGAGAAGGAGGGGTCGTCCTCTTTCTCCCTCCTCCCGAGCCGGGAAGCGCCTCCTTTCTCGACACGACCTGGGGCGAAATCGAAGAGGCCTCGCCGACGGATCCCTTCAAGGTCGCCCGATGGGATCAAATATCGGGACCCCTGGCCGATACGGATGAAGGCCTTGGCCTTCCCTTTGATACGCTCGACACCTACCGGCGGAGAACCCTGGCAGGCTATGAATCGGTGGTTGCCTCATTCCAGGATGGCAGTCCCTTTCTCGCCCGAAAGACGGTCGGCCAAGGGGCGGTTTACTTCCTGGCGACGCTGCCGCGACCCGACTGGTCGACCCTGGCCGACGGCACCATCATCGTCCCGCTCATCCAACGATTGCTTCAGGACGGCGCCCGACGCCAGGAGAAGATCACCTACGCCGTTTCCGGCGAACTGGATCCTCAAATTGAAGGGAAGTCTTGGCGAACGCTTTCGGCTACGGAGGGGGGGGACGTCCGCTGGACCGCAGGCGTTTACCGCGATGGCGACCGGTGGCTCGCCGTCAATCGTTCACCCAAGGAGGATCAGCCGGGACGGCTCGAATCCGAACAGACCCAGGCGCTCTTCGGTGACCTTCCCCTCGCCATGCAGGAAGAGACCGGTCCATCCGACGAGGCGCTTCAAGGCGAAGCATGGCGACTCTTTCTCTTTGGGATGCTGCTTTTTCTGCTCACCGAAGGCTTTCTGACCCTCCCCGCCCCTCTGAAAACCGCCAGCGCCGGAGCCGCCTCATGAGCCACTGGACCTTCACTGCCTCCTGGCCAGTGATTCTCATTGGTGTGGGCATCGGCATCATTGCGGCGTGGCTTTCCCTGCATCAGTGGAGGCGCCATCAATTCAGGCGCTCGGTCGGCATCCTTGAGGCCTTGCGCTTTTTGATCATCGTCTTCCTCGCTCTCACTCTCTTAAAACCGGAGCGAGTCCGGCAAATCGAGCGGACCGAGAAACCCACGATTGTCGTCCTTCACGATGAATCCAACAGCATGACCACCAGCGATGTGGTCGTCACCAATCAGGTGGTCTCTCGGAGGGACTGGGTCCAAAACACCCTCACCAACGAATTCTACGCCCCCTTGGAAGCAGGATCTCGCATTGAAGTTCAACCCTTCTCGGATCCTGAAAAGACCCGTTCTCAGGGCGACGCCATCCTGCTCGAAGGAACCGATCTCAGCCTCGCCCTCGAGACCGTTCTCCAGCAACACGACGATCTCAAAGGCGTCATCATCCTGACCGATGGTGATTGGAATCTCGGGCTTCCCCCCATTGGCGTGGCCACTCAGTACCGGGATCGAAAGGTGCCAGTGTTTCCGGTTGCCGTGGGTCGGCAAACCCCCATTCCCGATTTGGCGATCGATGACGTCGATGCGCCTGCTTACGGCTTACTCGGCGAGCAAATTTCCATTCCGGTCCGGGTTCGAAATGATTTTCCCAATGAGGTCGAGACTCGGCTGATCCTCCAAGTGGGAGAAACGATTCTTTCGCAAAAGTCGGTCATCCTTCCGGCTGAAACGGAACTTCAAGAGGCCATCGTCTGGGATCCGAAGGAGGTCGGGGAACTCGATCTCAGCATCCATCTCAAGCCCGTTTCTAACGAACTGCTGACCGAAAACAACGAGGCCTCCTTTCAAATCGGAATCCGCCTTGAAACACTCAAGGTCCTGGTCGTCGACTCAAAGCCTCGATGGGAATATCGCTATCTCCGCAACGCCTTGGCGCGGGATCCGGGGGTTCAAATGAATTGTCTTCTCTTTCATCCAGGGCTGGCCAATGGCGGCGGGCGGCACTACCTTTCAGCATTCCCCAATACCAAGGAACAGATCTCGATCTACGACGTCATCTTCTTGGGAGACGTCGGTCTCGGGCCCAACCAACTGAAAGACACCGATCTGGAACTGATCCGGGGATTGATCGAACACCAGTCGAGCGGACTCGTGTTGATTCCGGGCCGAACGGGATTCCAGCAAAGCCTGATCAACGGTCCGCTCGCCGATCTCATGCCGGTGCTCCTCAACGAGGAACGCCCCAAGGGGATCGGGCTTCAAAACGAATCCCAGCTCAGCCTCTCCACATTGGGTCAAGGTCATTGGTTGACCCGGTTCGACTCCGACCGCCAAAAGAATGATGAGCTGTGGAGGCAGCTTCCAGGCTTCTACTGGTCGGCGGCGGTGACCAAGAGCCGTCCGGGCTCAGAAGTGCTTGCCGTTCACTCGACCATTCGCAATGCCTGGGGCCGGATTCCCCTCCTCGTGACGCGCCCCTTTGGTAGCGGGAAGGTGCTCTTCATGGGAACCGATAGTGCCTGGCGCTGGCGACGAGGGGTCGAGGACAAATATCACTATCGATTCTGGAGCCAGGTCGTCCGCTGGATGGCCCATCAACGCCATCTCTCGGAATCCGAAGGGCTCCGGATGACCTATACCCCCGAAGTTCCGGAAGTGGGTGATACCGCGTATCTCCAAGCCACCGTTCTCGATCGTTCGGGCTATCCCGCAGAAACGGGAAACGTGCTCGCTACCATCACCGGTCCCTCGGGGCGGACGGAAAAGCTCGAGTTCTCTCGTTCGGAAGGGGGCTGGGGGGTGTTCAATGCCACCCTTAAACCTCAAGAGGAGGGACAGCACTCGATCACCGTCCGGGCGGAGGAACACGGACGAAAGCTCGAGACCAGCATCACTGTTACCCGACCGGTTATCGAGAAGGTTGGGCAGCCGATCAACCGGCAGGCCTTGCAGGAAATTGCCTCGGTCACTCGCGGTCAACTCGGCGGCACCGAGGGTCTCGGAGAGCTGGTCAGCGCCCTCGAGTCCATGCCGGAACCCAAGCCGAGCGAAATTCGACTCCGCCTGTGGGCCAGTCCATGGTGGGGAGGATTTCTCCTCGGACTTCTCGTCCTCTATTGGGTGGGCCGAAAAGTGGTGGGCTTAGTCTAAAGCCTTCTCGAATGAACCGCTAAGCCTCGGAGCCCCATGAAATC
>DEAY01000230.1 GCA_002348345.1 Verrucomicrobia bacterium UBA2970 | reverse complement strand
AGGCTCACCGCCTCAGCCGCCGCCGTGCCTTCGTCGAGCAGAGAGGCGTTGGCCACCTCCATGCCGGTCAGATCACAGATCATCGATTGGAAATAGAAGAGCACCTGTAGGCGGCCTTGCGCGATTTCCGCCTGATAGGGGGTGTACTGGGTATACCAACCGGGGTTTTCGAGGACACCACGTTGAATCGGCGCGGGCAGAATGGACGGATGGTACCCCATCCCAATCATGGACCGGGTTGTCCTGTTCTTTCCCAGGATGGCCTTTAGGGTGCGAAGGGTCTCGGACTCCGAACGTGGTCGGGGGAGCGGGGGCAGCGAGTCGATTCGAATGGGGAGAGGAAGGGTGGCATCAATGAGTGCATCCAGCGAAGGCAGACCGATCGACTCCAGCATATCGTCGATCTCACCCTGCCGGGGACCGATGTGTCGCCTTGCGAAGTCTGAGGGCTGTGGAGAGGATTGGGCTTTTCTCAAGGGTTGGTTTCTTTTGGTGGTGACAGGATCGGGAGTCCGTGACCCTTTGCTGCGGGAAAGTGTCTCTCTTCAGCTTCCTTTTCTAGTGATTCTTTCGCATGTCGGCGAGGCGATTGCAAATTCTAATTCATTCAGGCAGGGAAACGTTTTTATTCCGATCGCGTCCTTGGCTTCATCCCGTGACATGAGATTGCTTGACATGATTGGAGGCGCCTATCAGTCACTCAGTTATAATCAAACTAAATTCTAGGGCGATGCCCTTCGCCATCGGTGTGTGCTCACTTTGGGAATCCATGGCGGCTCAACCCGTGGTGATGACGGAAGTATGCCTGTCCGAAAACGTTCTATACCTAACCTGGGAAGGTGGAAAAGCCCCCTGCACGATCCATCGGAACTGAAGCTTGATGAGCGGTTTTGGGCGGAGATGAAGCCCCCTACGAAAAGTTTTTGACGATTCCAATCGAAGGCCCTTATAGCTTCTTCCGAGTCAGCGACATCGAGGAAAAAGGAGAGGAATTCGACGGAATGGAGTGGGGAACCTATGCGTGGAACCCGACGACCGGCACTTTCAGCGCCACCCCGATTGTCGTGACAAGTGGCTTGGCCTTGGTTCAACCCTGTGATGCGTTTGAGAGGTTTGGAAAGTGGACCAAATCTTCTTTGAAGCCCAAGGTGTGGCTTTGCTGTTAAAGCGTTCTCCATGGGGAGGGCGACTTCTGATGGCGGAGTGAGGCTCTAAGTGTCATCAATGGGTGATCTCAGGAGGGTTCTTCTTCAAGGAAAAGGCAGAAGGAGAGTGACAATCGCCTGGTGAACTGCCAGTTTCTGCCCGTCGTTGAACGGTTTCGATCTTTCAACGTCAATGGATTCGACGGATTAGGATCTCCTATGTCCAGGCTACCCTTAGAATTGCAACTGGCGCTCCGGTATCTCAGGCCAAAGCGAACCTTCGTTTCGTTGATCACGATGATATCGGTCGTCGGCGTGATGCTGGGGGTAGCCGTCCTGATCATCGTCATCAGCGTGATGAGCGGGTTTGATCGCCAACTGCGCGATACCCTCTTTGGCTTCAATGCCCACCTCCGGATTACCATGCCGGGTACGGTCATGCCCAGTTACCGTGAGGTCCTTCCCCAAGTGGCGGACCACCTCGGTGTGGAAGGCGTTTCACCCTATTTGTTGGGGCCGATTGTCATTGAAACCCAAACGACCCACCAACAGATCTCGGCGCCGGTATTGCGGGGGGTTGACCCAGATCATGAACATCAAGTGAGCACGCTGCCCGACAGTGTCGTTGATGGCGACTTTGATGTCGAAGGACAGGGGGTGGTCTTGGGCTATCAACTGGCCGCGGACCTGAATCTCCGTCTGGGGGACCCGATCGCGATTTACTCTCACAGCAGCTTGCGCCAGATGCATCGTCTGACGAGAGGAGAAGCCGAGCGTGAACATCTTCCGCTTCCGGATGACTTTGTCGTCAGGGGGATCTTTGATGTGGGTTACTATGAGTACAATGTCGGCGTTCTGGTATGCTCGCTCTGGGATGCTCAGGATCTCTTTCTTGGGGGGAGCGATGCGGTACATGGGCTCTACGTCGTCCTCGAGGATCCCTACCGGGCACCTCAGATCAAGGCCGAACTCGAAGCAAAACTGGGCAATCGCTACCGTGTATCCACCTGGTATGAGGAACACTCGTCCATCCTGGACGCGCTAGTGGTGGAAAAGAACATGATTCGTTTTCTCCTCTTTTTCATCGTTCTTGTCGCAGCGTTCGGAATCACGAATTCACAGATCACCTTTGTTTACCAGAAGACCAGAGAGATCGGAATGCTGCGGGCGCTCGGAGCCACCAGCAGTCAAATCCTCCTCGTGTTCCTGGGCCAGAGTTTCATCGTCGGAAGTGCCGGAGTCGCGGCAGGGCTTGGGTTGGGGTTGGTTGCCATCCAATACCGAAACGAGTTTCTCCTTTGGATGAACCGGATGACCGGATTCAACCTCTTCCCGCCCGATATCTACGGATTCAATCAACTGCCCGCCATTGTCGACCCCTCTGATGTGATGGTGATTTGCGGCGGATCGTTGCTGATCTGCGCCCTTTCCGGAATCGTTCCCGCGGTCAATGCCAGTCGGCTCAGGCCGGTCGAGTCCCTTCGGCACGAATAAGACATCTCGAAGCAGCACGATGGACTCACATCACGACAGTCGGATGGCTCCCTTGCTCAAAGCCGAAGGGATCTTCAAGCATTACCGTCTTGGAGGGAAGCGAATCGAAGTCCTTCACGGGGTTG
>DEAY01000085.1:4597-5528 GCA_002348345.1 Verrucomicrobia bacterium UBA2970 | reverse complement strand
TGCTCGCTTTCAAAGCGGCCCAGGTCCAAAATGTCATTCACCATCGCCGCCACCGAGGAAATCTGGGAATCAACTTTATGCAGATACCCCATGGTCTTCTGATCAATCAAGCCATCCGCCCTCATTCGGACCACTTCCATAAAACAATTAACGCTGGTCAACGGGTTTCGCATGTCGTGCAGAATCATATGAGTCAGACTCTCGCGCATCCTTTCAAGCTCCTTAAGCCGGGAGTAGGAGCTCTCTAACTCGGTATTACGATTCTCCAGTTCGCGATGAAGCCAACGTTGCTCGACATGGTTGACCACCCGAGCTTCCACCTCCTCAAAGCGAAAGGGCTTGGTCACATAATCAACCGCTCCAGCTTGGAACGCCCTGATTTTGTTCGTCGTGTGCAAAAGCGCGCTGACGAAAACAATTGGAACCGCCTTCAGCCTCTGATCGGCCTTGAGGCGCCGACAAACTTCAACCCCGTCCATTTCCGGACGATCGATATCGAGGATAACGAGATCAGGAACTCGATTCACCGCAGCAATCAACGCAAGGCGCCCATTAGGCACAGACCGCACTCGATAACCGCTCGCTCGGAATCGCTCGGACAATAACTCCGATTTCACCGGCGAACAGTCCACGACCAACAGATCCGCAGTCTCGTTTTCTATCCTCGATCCACCCATGCCTTTTCAAGGTGAGAGCAGCGGAAAGCAAGAGCCACTCCACCCTTCTTATCTCTATCGGATTCTCTCTCAATGACTTTAGTCGGTTGCTGGGAACAGGTTGAAAAAACAGTTTTTATCCTTCGAATTGGCATATCGGGCTCACAACCCTCTTCGATTGCCCCCTTCCACTCCCAAATCGACGCTTGCCAGGACGCCGCACTGGGACCACCCTTCAGTTATGCCCCCGATGCGTTACCCGAGCACGTTTTCCC
>DEAY01000085.1:873-4208 GCA_002348345.1 Verrucomicrobia bacterium UBA2970 | reverse complement strand
CCATCCTCTCGAGTCTTCTCCTTCCCGCGCTGGGCAAGGCCGTTGAATCTGCCCGAAACGCCTACTGCATCAACAATCTCAAGCAGATTGGAATTGCTTCGATGTTTTATGCTGATGACAACCAAGGGCATCTTCCCAATTTTCGCAATTGGTTGGCAGAACGGAACGGAGATCTCACCACGGGAACGCTCTATCCCTATCTCAACGCCAAGGGAACCTACCTTTGCCCGACCGACCGGAAGGAACTTGCCAAGAAGGGCATCCATCAGAGTGAAGTCACACCTCCTTCATCCCAAACCGGACAAAGACAACGCACGTTCCGATCCCGCACCCACAAACGAGACTACAGCTACGCCATGAACTGTGGAATCTGTCACAGAACGGATATCTCGGCATTTAAAGATCCCTCCAAAACCATGCTCTACATGGAAGCCGTCCTGGAACCACAGGACTATTCAGGTCAGGTTGGGCCCGACCGAGCCTCTCACGCGCTCTCCTTCCGCCATGGCAAACGGGGACATCTGATCCTCGGGGATCTCACCGTCGCCCATTGGACGCCGGCCGAATACAACGAAGCCAAAGGAACCCGGCGTTTCTGGTTACCAACGGACGAGCTCAAGAACCTGTTCGAAGGACTGCGCTAGTCTACCAGGTACAAACCCCGCTCCACTCCATCAGCCGGCAGAGTTGCCTTCGGATGAGGGACTCGTCCCGGTATCGTTCGTAGGGAACGGTCATTGGGTCTCCATCTCCATCGCTCCACAAGAGATTGAAGTAGTCCCGGACCGAGCCAAACACGGGGTCGGAGGCAAGGCCCTTCAGGAAGACATTGAGTTCGAGGTTGAGATCGTCCAGGTTTCGCCGAGTATAATTGGCGGACCCTAACGCCAATAAGGCACCGCCATCGGCATACTCCACATAGAGCAACTTTGAATGGCATTGCTCTCCACGGGTTTCACGCCATCGCACCTCCGCGCCCTCTGGAATCAGCTCGCGAGCTGACAAGCGATTGGGCATTCCCGATTTTTTCCAACCGAAGGCATCACGGTTCGGATCCAAGACCACTCGTAGTTCAGCACCCCGAGCGAGCGCGCCTCGGAGCGCTCTCAAAATATCGCGATGGGAGAGGTAAAACATCACCAGATCAACTCGGTCATCCGCACCTACCGTCGCCAAGGTTTGTAGGATCTTTTCCTTAATTTTCCCCTCCGTTGCCACCTGTAGGGTCAGTTCATCCCCTCCGAGAAAAAGCGGTTGAGCCACCGCATCAACCTGGACCTCAAGGGGTTTGGCATGGCTGAGTTTTAGGACCGCGTTCTCCGCTCTCAGGAGATCCAGGACGGCCGTCCCCCGAAACTGGAGTGCCACATTTTCATGAGCGGCACTCCCGTCGTGGGGATTTGCCGAAGCAACTAAGCCAATCAATCCTTCCGTGTCATCCGCCAGAATGACTTTACGATGATTAGCCTTGAAGTTCAGCAGGTGGAGATAGGAGCGCGCCGAAACTCGTCCGGATCCCAACGGATTCGGCGCCAGTATCCCGGGCCGGTTTCCCCACCATTGCAGTCCGAGTCGCCACAGACTGGAATAGCTGGGATTACTGTCCCGGAGTCCGGACAACCGGCTCACCACCACTCGAATGCCGGCGCCTCGCAACTGCTCCAGATGGTCGGCTCGGCACCCTCCATACAGTTCGTTGATCGGGTCGGTAATGACAACAATCTCAACGTGAGGGGCCTGTTCTCTCTTCCTTAGAATTCGATCGGTCAGTTCCTGGCTGAGCGCTCGCTCCGCAGACTGGGCCGCTCCGAGGAACGGATTGAAAAGAAACATATCGACGAGAACAAAAGACTCCGCTCGGTCGATCATTGAAAAGACCGAGTCAAAGATTTCATGCTCCGTTACCCTCCCGCTGGCCCCGTTATGAAAGGTCAAGTCCCGAAGAAATCGGACCGAGGAGGCATGGCGCTCACCCCCAACCTCGGACAAACCCTCCGGCAATGGCTTCAACGAATGACACACTCCAATGCCAATCAAGATCGATGCCAGCATTACCAGCAAAGGACCACAGAAGCCGACGCGGCATCTCTTCATACCCGAATGCTCTTCAGACAGGATTCCCCATTGGAGCCGCAGTCACCCGCATCAATCCGGCAATGGCGAGGGAAACCCCTCCCGCCGCCAGTGTGGATTCCCAAAGATCCGTTGATCGATAAAAGGATAGGTGTCCCAGGGCCTCACCCCCTGGCGGCGAGGATCCTTCTGGGCGTCCAGGAATGAATCGAGGCGGGTGCGAAGCTGCTCCAAAACCAACGCATACTCGGGTCGATTGGCCAGGTTCTGCAATTGCCCGGGATCCGCTTTCATATCGTAGAGCTCCTCCTTTGGCCGACGACCAAAAGAGCGGAGATAAAAAGGGCGGACTTTCGGATCCATGGCGTTGGCCAACATAAACCGCTTAGAAGCCCCCCGATCGACATCGCCGAAGAATCCTTGATGCGAGGAATTAAAATCGGGATCCCCAGCGGGCCACCGATCTGGCTCATCATTTCGAATATAGCTCCAGGCATGGGTTCGGATCGACCTCATGGGATACCCCACGCCATCCTGCCGGCAGATGATATGGCGCTCAAAGGCGCTCACCACAAAGTCGCGTTTTGAATCGACCCGACCCGCGGAACGGGATCGCAAGATCGGCATCAGGCTGCTTCCCGACACCGAACGAGGAATTTCAATTCCCGCCGCATCAAGCACCGTTGCCGCCACATCGACTAGGCTCACAAAGTCTGACACCACGCGCCCCCCAGGAATCCGCTCGGGCCAGTAAACGGCGAAGGGGACCCTTGATCCGCTGTCGTAAAGGTTGCACTTTGAACGGGGAAGCGGGTTGCCGTGATCACTGGTCACGATCACCAGGGTATTCTTGAGTTCATCCGCCGCTTCGAGTGTCGCCAGGATTCTCCCAAGGTGCCGGTCAAAATGCTCTATCTCCAATCCATAGTCGAGAATCTCGCCCCGGGTAACCGGATGATCGGGAAGACACCTCGGAAGCAGGGCATCCTCAAGTCGCTTCCCGGCGCCTTTCCATGCGTCCACCTCATAGTTCTGGTGGGGTTCCGATGCCCCGTACCAAAAAAAGAACGGTTTCGTGGGATCACGATCCGCCATGAACTGATCAAAATTCTTCGCATAATCAATGGAACTGATCCCGATCTTCCTCTCTTCCAATCGATGCTCATTGAGGATCGCACCAAACACGGTTGACAAGGTCCCGCCCTCCACCCGGCCGGGACCGTAGGTCTTTCCCGTCGCCCCAAGTTGATAACCGGCATTGC
>DEAY01000085.1:0-492 GCA_002348345.1 Verrucomicrobia bacterium UBA2970 | reverse complement strand
CCCCCCTCTTCGAGCTGCCAGAGATGACGCCCCGTTAGAATCGCCGCCCGGGACGGGGCACACGAGGGCGCCGCACAGTAGGCGTAATCAAACCGCACTCCCTCTCTTGCAAGCCGATCAAAGGCAGGCGTCCGAATGCTCGAATCTCCGTAGGCTCCGACATGCATCCAAGACTGGTCATCGGAGATCGCAAATAGAATGTTGGGACGATTCGCTGCCCGGGCTCCAGGCTCGGACCACAACGCCACCGCAAGCAAGAGAGGAGACGAAAGACTGAGAGATCGGGACCACTTCATGAATCGCCGAAATCGTGACACCGATTCCACAAGCGTCAACTCCGGACTTCAGCCAGTTGTCCGTTTTCGAGGATCGAATTCGCCCTTATGATCGGTGTCTCAATGGATTACCCACTGAGGGGTTCCGTCCAGATCCTCGGCTTGAACCTCGGCGGGATCGGTCCCCATTGATCCCTTAACCCTCTCTGTCCCGACC
>DEAY01000205.1 GCA_002348345.1 Verrucomicrobia bacterium UBA2970 | reverse complement strand
ATTCCTTTCATGTTGAGGTAATTGGCTGGCCATCCCCCGAGAACGGGGTCAACGGGGAGGCAAGGACGTCAGGTGGGGATTGATCAGGAGCGGGCGCTCGGGTTCCGCGCGGTCCCAAGGCTCGTTCGAGACGAGGATTCCCGGGAGCGTTTCGTGGTCCTCGCCGCTGAACGGCTCATGCTGAAGAGTGAGGATGTAGCGGTTTGATTCAACGGTTAGTGCCTGGAATGCGGCGGAACTCACTTGCCGTTTGTATCCGAAAAAGTGAATGGTTCGATTTTGGGTGAGGTCGCTCGGGTGGCGCGGAGTGATTTCGAGCAGGTAGCGATCTCCCCTTCGCTTGCCTTCAACGGTCCAGTGGGAGAACGCCATGGGCTGTTGGCTTCGAACGCGCTCGAAGGCTCGAGCCCACCGGGTTGGCTTGCCCGAATCGTCTTCGACGCGCAACCGCTGTTGAATTGTTAGAAACCCCGGGTGGCACTGACGCCCGCAACACATCCATGAGGCCTTTCCCCGAATCGTGATGGCGTCTCCCGAGGGAAGATCATTCGGGGGGGTGATGGTGGTGAGAAGGAGCGCCTGGTCTCGGTAACCCCAGATTTCGTATTCGGCCATTTGACTCCGTTGGGGAGTCGGCCAGATCATGGGGCTCGCCGTGAATCCCTCGGGGAGGTCCCAATCCACATGGGTGGGGAGTCCGACCGTTCCGGGATTTCGCCAGTAGGTGTGAAAACCGGGTTGAATGTCCTGGAGAAGGCCAACGCTGAAAGGTTGGCCGGGTTGGATTGAATCCTGGTCGCAAATGAATCGAACCTGAATCGGGCTGAAGGAAGGCAGCGTCTTTTCCGGGTCCCTCGGGTCCTGGCCCACCGTCCTCTTCGTCGGGCAAAAAAGGAGCAGAACCACTATCCAAGGCAACGCCGCCATCACGGGACGGTTGCTTCCGGAAGCGGGGCGGCTCCTCCTCGAGGTGCCGGTGCTGTCTGCGAGACCTCGTTCCCGTTGGGATACCCCAAAAACACGCGGCCGCCCCGGACAGAATTGGGACGGCCGCGCTGACATGTTGGAGATGGCGCTTAGTTGATCTTGATCAATTCAACCTCAAAGATGAGGGTGGAGTGCGGAGGGATCGCTCCGGGCGCACCTCTGGCCCCGTATCCCAGCTCTGAGGGAATCACTAATTCCGACTTGCCGCCGACCTTCATCAGTTGAAGCCCCTCGGTCCAGCCAGGAATCACTCCGTTTAGAGGAAAGGTGGCCGGGCTGTTGCGCTTGTATGAACTGTCGAACTCCGTTCCATCAATCAACTTGCCGCTGTAGTGGACGGTGACTCTGTCGGTGGCTTTTGGGCTCGCGCCATCCCCTTCGGTGATGACTCGATACTGAAGCCCGGTCGACGTGGTGTTCACGCCTTCTTTTTTCCCGTTCGTTGCCAGGTAGGCCTTGCCGGCGGCGGCTGCGTTCTCAATTGCCATGTTTGCGTCTTCCTCTAGTTTTTTTACCTTTGATTCCAGTGTGGTCAGGTCGTATTCCCCCACCACGGTCACCGATTCAATCACCACGGGGGTTGCCGGGACGACCTTGCCTCCCGGATACTTGGCGTTGGTCTCGGTCTTGGTGTTGCGGATCTTGTCGACCACCTCCAACCCTTTCACGACCTTGCCGAAGACGGCGTAGCCGGCTCCATCTCGCGGCTGGTCGAGTCCGGCGTTGTCGACGACGTTGATGAAAAACTGAGCCGTAGCGGAATCGGGCTGTCGGCCGAGTCTCGCCATCGCGATCGATCCCCGGACGTTCTTGAGTCCGTTCCTCCATTCATTCTTGATGGGCGGAAGAAGGCCTGTGGACTTTTTGTCGATGTTTTTGTCAAAGCCGCCGCCCTGGATCATGAAATCTGGCATCACCCGGTGAAAAATGGTTCCATCGTAGAACTGACCTTGAGCGTAACGGATGAAATTGAGGGTTGAGATGGGCGCCTTTGACTCTTCCAGCTCGAGGGTGATGTCCCCCAGGGTTGTCTTCATCAGGAGCTGGGGGTTGGCGCCGTGCAGAGGAAGCGCGCAGGCCAGAGCGAGCAGGACGCCCGCAGAAAGCGAGTCGAGGGTGCGAATTGAATTGAGTCGATTGAGGCTCATAGGCAAGAACTTGAAGGGTGAGATTGGCGATTTCAAGGTGAAATTTGTTCGATTCGATCCTCACGGGAACCGCTCCCGGGTGGGGGTGGGAGGGGAGGATTGGCAATCCGCTCCCATCGGGGCTCGAAGGTGACCGGATGGGTGGGACTATGGTGTCGGGTCGTCGTCGAGAAAAACGAGTTTGACCCCCGAAGCATCGTGCGACTCTGGATTCAAGCTATCCATCAAACTGGCGGGTGAGCCGGCCTCGCTTGCTTTGGGGGGGGGATCCGCCTGGGGGCCGCTCAAGGCGGAGCGGAGCGCGTCTTCGACCAACTGGGTGCAATGGATCTTCGTTGGCGGAAGGGGACCCAGGTCCGCCGCGAGGTCGGTGCCGGACATCTGGGCGGCTTCCTCGGGGGTCTTTCCGCGAATCAGCTCGGTTGCCAAGCTAGCGGCCGCGATGGCCGTTTCACATCCGAATGATTGAAAGGTTGCTTTATCGATGATTCGTTTGCCGTTTTCGCTCTTGTACTTCAACCACATGCGAACCATGTCCCCGCAGCCGGGGCTTCCGACGGTGCCGATGGCATCGGCGTCCGCCATTTCACCCATATTCTTGGGGTTTTTGATCGAATTTTCCACCCGCTCGTGAAAATCGTGACTCATGGCGGGGGTTCTATCAAATCTGGGCGAGATCGCAATGGTAATGGCAGGCCAATCAGGCCAACGATTTGAATTGGGTGTCCGTTCCGAATGGGGCAAAGTGCCGCCGTGTTTTCGATTCGACCCAAAGGGAGAGCCGCGTTTGAGGACTGATCGGGGGGCGATCTCAGAATCCGAGGCGACGAGGGCAGGGCCTCCGCCGGACAAGCAGGGCAAGCGGTTGGCTGCGGGGGGACGGTGGCTGAGCGCCCTGCGACATCGGAATTACCGACTGTTTTTCGGGGCGCAACTTCTCAGCTTGCCGGGGACCTGGATGCAACTGGTGGCGGAGGGCTGGTTGGTCTACCAGTTGACGGGGTCCGCCTTGGCCCTGGGAATGATCCGGTTTCTTCATACCATTCCGGTGACACTCTTGTCGTTTTATGCGGGCGGATTCGCCGATCGTTACGACAAGCGGAAACTGCTGGTGATGACTCAGGCGGTGTCGATGGGGATCGCTTTCATTCTTTTTGGATTGACGGCGAGCGATCACGTCGAGATTTGGCACGTGGGCGTTCTGGCCGTGGCCATGGGGTTGGTCAATGCCTTTGATATTCCCACCCGACAGAGCTTTATCGTCGAGCTGGTCGGAAAACGGGACTTGATGAACGCGATTGCGTTGAATTCATCGGTGTTTAACACGTCCCGAATCTTGGGGCCGGGGTTGGCGGGTCTGATCATCGCCTCCTTTGGTGTGTCCTACTGCTTTTTGCTCAACGCGATTTCATTCATGTTTGTCATTGTGGGATACTTGGCGTTGCGGCTTCCCTCGCGAGACCTGAGTCAGAATCCAGTCGGAAAGCCAATGGGGATGGGGGAGACCCTCCAATTCGTGGCGTCGAAATCCTCACTCCGAACCTTGGTGGGAATGGTCGCGATCACGAGCCTATTTGGAATGTCCTACACGACGCTCATGCCGATCTTCGCCGAAGCGATATGGCAGGTCGGTCCTCGCGGCCTAGGGGCGTTGCTCTCGGCAAATGGGGTGGGTGCCCTGCTGGGGTCGGTCACCTTGGCGGCCTTTTCCCATACGGGTAAGGGGCCTTGGTTGGTCCGCATCGGTTCAACCGGTTTCGCGCTTTCGATGATTGCCTTTTCGCTGTGTCCTCGTTTTGCCATGGCCTGGGTGGCGCTGCTGGTGGCGGGCTGGTTTATGGTGTTGTTTTTCGCAACAACGAACACCTTGGTCCAAAGCCAAGCGCCGGATGAATTCCGAGGCCGGATCATGGGCTTGTATACGGTTTGTTTTATTGGACTGGTGCCCTTCGGAGCGTTTCTTGCCGGAGCGGTGGCCAAGGCGGGTGGGGCGCCCTTGACGGTCGCTCTGGGCGCAAGCCTCTGCTTGGTCGCGAGCGGGGTGCTGTGGCGGGGCGAGTTGATCCTGTCGGAGGCGGGGGCTCGGTCGGGTTCGTGCGGGAAATGAAAAGCATGGGGGAGAAGCGATTGGGGTTTCCGGTGCTGATTCTATGCTATTTTTGCAGCCGATTCACGGTTCCTCTGTTATGATAGAGGAGATGATCGCCGTGGTAAGCGAGGGCTTAAGCGGGCTCGATGCCGGAACGCAGGCAAAGCTTCTGGTGGGCCTTCAGATTCTCTTCTTTTTGGCAGCGTTTCGTGTGCTATGGCTTCTGAGGATGACGAGGCGAATTCAATTCGTCGCCCCGAAGAAACGACGTGCGGGCAAGCCGGTTCATTACCTGGGCTTCCTTTATTTTGTCGTCTGTCTGCTCTTCGCTGGAACCTTGTTGTACCAATCCACCTGGCATTTGATGGGGGTGCTTCGACCCGAGTTCGTTTCCTTCATGAAGCGCTATGACCGGCGGCTCTTCAATCCGGCGCATCAGTTGAATCGTGGACGGATCCTGGATCGAAATGGAAAGGTTCTGGCCGAGAACCGCCGGGGGAAGAAAGGGGTGGAGCGACGCTATCCACTGGGAGCGAAGGCGTCGCACGTGGTCGGCTATCTTCACCCGGTCTACGGGCTCAACGGGATTGAAAAGGCCCTAGAGGGTTCTTTGGCGGGGACGCGGGCCGAGTCCGTCGAGGACTGGGAACAATTGGGAAAAAGCATTCTAACCCAAAACAAGTCGGCCGGGGGGAAGGACTTGAGGTTGACCCTGGATGCCCGGTTACAATCCAAGGCCTATGAACTCCTTGGCCGGAGAACTGGCGCCGTGATCGTGATGGGGGTTCGTTCGGGGGCCTTGTATGTGGTCTGCAGCCGTCCTTCCTTTGATCCCCATCAGTTGGATGGCCGGCTTTTTACCAGCTCGGGTCGCCAAGCCCCCCTGCTAAATCGGGCCTTGCGAGGCCTCTATCCTCCTGGGTCCACGTTCAAGGTTGCGGTTGGTGCGGCAGCCATGGAGCGAGGATTGCCGGACGTGATCGAATGTGGTCGCGGCGTGGCGACGTCCTCGGGGGTGAAGCCCATCCGGGACCATGTGTATTATGAACGTCGCAAACAGAATCGAACGTGGGGAGGTTACGGAAAGATTGGCATGGGAACGGCCATGGCGGAATCATCGAATGTCTACTTTGCCTCCCTTGGGGTTCGTCTGGGCCACGCTGGGTTTCAGAGCATCGGGGAGCGGATGGGATTCAACCAGGGCATTACCGTCCTTGAGGGGGCGGACGGGACGATCGAGGCTGCGCCGAGCCAACTGCCGCGCCTCGCACCGAGGGATCAATACGGATTGGCCCAGATGGGTATCGGGCAGGGACAGGTGACCGCCACTCCATTGCAAATGGCCTTGATCACTGCAGCGGTGGCCAATTCGGGAGTGGCACCCTCGCCCCGGCTCCTTGCCCGTCAGGAACCAAAGTCAAGGGGACGATTCATGGCAGCGGCCACAGCTGACAAATTGGCGGTGCTTCTGCGGAGAGTGGTGACCGATGGCACGGCCAAACGAGCAGCCCAACTTCGATGGGCGCTTGCGGGGAAAACGGGGACGGCCGAGAATGGCCGGGGCCCATCCCATTCCTGGTTTACGGGCTATTTCCACTTCGAGTTGCCCCAGTTTGTGGTTTGCGTGGTCGTTGAGCATGGCGGCTACGGATCCGCCACCGCGCTCCCGGTGGCGATGGGGATCATCGAAGAGGCAGGGCGCCTAGGCCTCATTCAAGTCCCGGCGGAACAAGGCTGACGAAGGGTGGGTGGGCTGCGTTTCGAGGAACGGTGGATCTGAGTTCAAACCGGTGGGCATCGTTCGGGTTATGTGGCGAATCGGTTGTCCCCCGTCCCGGTCGTCGCGGTGGAGGCGGTCATGGCGCGATGGCGCGAGACAGTGGCGAGGGAGGGAAAGGGACTGGAGCCCGAGGTGTGGTCTTTTCAATGCCTGGTCAATGAAATGGCTCTGACCTATCGGGATGAGTCAGAGCCATCGTGAATGATTCGGCGTTTTGGTTAGTCCGTCGTGACCATGACGTCATCGATGTACCACCCCCCTTGACCACATTCGTTGAAGGTGTCGCTCACAAAACGAAATTCGATGATGACCTTCTTGCCCAGGGCTGCCGTCGGCAAAGCGACTTTTCGGTCAAGCCAGCCTCGGACCAATCCGTCGGGGTGCCCGATTGCCTCGTGTCCCAGGACACATTGGGTTTCTGCTACACAGCCGGTTCACAGACCTTAGAGCCGATTTAGATCGTCACTAAAGAGGTCTGCTGCAGAACGACGCAGGTGTTGTCGTTGTTTTTTGAAAAGAGCTTATCGAGCCGTTGTTGGGCCTCCGCTAATTGGTCATCGGACCCGATAGAACCTTTGTTGGGCATCCGCTGAAACCTTCATTGGACTACTACCGCCAACGCTGCTCCAGGGGCCCGAAAGGGAATTGGCACTTTCCAGAGATCCGGTCCACTCGAGCGTCACCTGACCACCCGATTGTGAAATCCAAATGCTTCCTCCCACCGCCGGAGCGCTATCTCCATCACCGGCTGGATTGGCGCTGAGTGTGAGTTTTCCATAGGTGAACTCGGAGTGGGGACGACCGCTCCAATTGAGTTGGGCCTTGCGCCCGGTGCCGTCGTCATCGTTGAGGGCGACGTTGAATCCCAGGGTGCTCCCGTCTTCCGGGCTGAGGAGAGCGGATTTCTTGACCTTGAATTCGATGACATAACCCTTGTCGGTTTCTTGGGTCTCGGCGAACCAGTCGGCATCCTTTCCGAAGGTGGGATTATTGGCCTCGTTATCCCGCCTGGCGCCGTTGGGGGTGAAGACGTATTGACCTTCAAAGTTCTGTCCTCCCCGACCCGCGTCGTTGCTTTCATCGGGATCGAAGAAGATCTCGATACTGTCGTCGACCCAGGTCTGTCCATCCTCGGATCCAGCTTCGGCGGTGTCGGTAAAGATTTCATCATCGGTCACATCCACCCCGATATAGACCGCCTCATCGTCGTGGGTCACCCAGTAGGTGTAACTGTGATCGCCCTCTTCCCAAGTGTCGTCTCCGGAAGGAATGTTGTAGACCCCGGTATGCCCGTCGACGACGACGGGCGTGGCTCCTGCATACTCGTCGGCACCCAAAATCCCGTCAATGGTCGGGGCGGCGGCTTTAGGCGCGGTCAACTGCTTTCCGCCGATCACCAGGTTGCCGTAGCTGGCTTCGACATGGGCCTCACCCGCCCAGATCACTTGACGTTCCCGCGGGCCGCCGTCGTCGTCGTCATTGACGGCGATGCTGAATCCGATGACGTCTCCGGGTTTGGGGTTGCCGATGGCATCGAGCGAAATCCGAAATTCCGCGTCCCACCCGGTATCCGTGTCATTGAAGTCGGCGCGGGCGTACCAGGCCTCTTCCGGGCCATAGCCCGGATTGCCGGCCTCGGCTTGTCGGTAGGCATTGTTGTAGGTAATGACGAATTGCCCCCCGGTGTCGACGATCTCCGGATTGGAACCCGTGGTGTCTCTTTCGGCGAAGTTGCTATTGTCGCCGTCAATGAACACCTCCACGCTGTCGTCTTGCCAGGTCTGTCCGTTTTCCGATTCGGCATCCGCGGAATCGTCCCCCGGATCAAAGTCGGTGAGCCGGACGCCGATGTAGAGGTTGTCGCTATCGTGGCCGACAAAGAACCGGAAGCTGAGGTCCTCGTTGTCGAAGGGGGCTTCGCCGCCTCCCAGTTGACCGCCACGGATAAAATCTTCCAAGCCATCATCCACCGTCACCCGCCAATTCCCTCCGCCTCCGGCGGCGCCTCCGGCCCAGACCCAAGACTCAGAATCCAGATCAATGACCCCGTCAATGGTGGGGGGTTCGGGCAAGGGCAGCGAGTAGCGGGTTTTTGTGGGATCGAGGGATTCCGCGAAGCCGGCAAGCGGGCCGCTCATCGCGAAGAGGAAGAGGGTGAATCTCAGTCGAATACTCATGTTACAGGGGAAGTTCTAAGGTCTATTGGTTGCTCGTCTAATCACGACCGGCACCGGAGAAGACTCCGGGGTTCTAGGGATCATCCGAGTAGGCGTGGTCTGACTTCAAAAGGCAAGCATATTCCACGATGGTTGCTGGCAACGATTCGGGACTTCGGCTTTGAAGCATTGGCCAATGACGCCATTTGTTAGATGGAAGTTTTCTAACTTCTCGTTGATGGAGGTGGATGCCAGCTGGGTCGATCATGAAGTGGATGGAAGAGACTTTCTGCGGGAAGTTGCCTTGGGGAGTGATACGCGACGATTTGACAAGGGAAAGGGATATGGATTCCCCTTCGATCCCAATCGTGGGCAGGGGGTGATCCAAGTCGACCTTCAGAAGGGATTGGACCCTCTGGCTGGGATGATTTCCGGAACCTCCGATTTGGCCTCGACCTCCCGTTGTCTCAGGTGGGTGTGGTTCGGGGATGAAACGAGTTTCGAGCCGGCGCCTTCGGGGATGGTAAGAGGTTATTTCGAGTGCGGCTCGACCACGGTCAGTTCTCGCGCCTGGCGGGGCGTCCCATCTAGCGGCTGGGTTGCCCATGCTCCAAGGCTGCGATCCGAGGAGCCCCTCTTGATGGCGGCCCGTGCGACCTAGTGCGTCATTAGGTGGAGGATTCCTCAGGCTGTTGGGACGCGAGCGATGGGCTCTCCCTCTCGCCTTAATCGGAGGCATTTCGCGAGGGATGGTTGGCGAAAGGGTTTGCGTTGCAATCAATGACCCATTGATTCCCAAAGAGGATGCGCTTGTTTCGATTCAGTTTCAGGTTGATTTTATTCTTCGAGGGGAGCTTAGTGGGGGGGATTCTACGTCTGGGAGAAGAGCTTTGTCTTGACGAGCGTATCTTGAACCGATGATGAAACGAATGGTTTGCTTGGGAGGTCTGTTTGCCCTGCTGGGAACGAGCTGGGCGCAGTTGGTGATTTCGGGGAACGAGAACAAAATCGATCTCACTTCGGGAACGCCGGAGGTGGTTCCAGGGGCCGAGGCCGATTCGCTGTCTCTAATCGATTTCTCTGATTTTCCGCCTAAGGTCGATCATCTTTACGGTATTGCCAATTCGGTCATTGGGCCCCCGTCCAACATCGCCATTTCTCCTGACGGGGAGCTCGCCTTGATCGCCAATTCGCTCAAGATTGACCCTGACGATCCCACCCAATACGTGCCGGAGGATCACGTTCACGTGCTTGACTTGGCCGCCAGTCCCCCTCGGGTGATGACGGTGAAGGCTGATTTGCAGCCTTCCGGCCTGAGTATTTCGGCCGATGGTTCCTATGCCTTGGTGGCGAACCGGGCTGCGGGGACGGTGTCAGTTCTCCACATCGAGGGAAAATCGGTGTCCCTCGCCCAAAATGTGACCGTCTGTGCTCCCGAGTTGAATGTCTCCGATGTGGCGATCCACCCGAACGGTCATCTGGCCCTGGCCAGCGTGCAACAAGGGGGATATCTGGCGGTCCTGGCGATCGACAAGGGCGAAGTCCAATTGACCGATCGCAAGATCTCGGTTTACGGAAAGCCCTACCGGGTGGTGATTACCCCGGATGGGGAGGTCGGTCTGACGGCGGGACAAGGATTTGGCAGTGCAATCGACTCCGATGCCTTGACGGTGGTGGACTTAGAATCAGATCCCATTCGGAGTGTCAATTATTTGGCAATCGGTGCGGTGCCGGAATCCATCGAGGTGAGTCCGGATGGCAAGTTGATCGCGGCGGTCCTGATGGCTGGGTCGAATCTGCCTCCAGGAGATCCCCATCGAACGGATGCCGGATCCGTTGTCCTGATGTCTCGGAAGGGGACGAGTGTGGAAATCGAGCAAACGGTGCCAGTGGGTCCCATTCCAGAGGGCGTTGCGTTTACCTCTGACGGGGATTATCTGCTGGTGCAAAGTCACCCTGCTCGGGCGATCTGGGTGTTTGAGGTCAAGCGCCGCCGGTTGCAGGATACCGGGTTGAGGATTGAGGTTCCGGGGATGCCTTCTTCGTTGCGGGCTGCTCCGGCGGGCTTGGAAGAACCGAAGGCTTGGTTTTCTCGAGGACAAAAAGATGAACCGTAGAGATGCTTTGAGGGGGATGGGGCTTGGTGCGGCCGGTACCCTGGCGGCTTTGGCGAAGCCCAATGACGCGTTGGCGCAAACCTACGCCAGCGCCACGCGCGGATTAGCGCCGCTCAAAATCACCAAGGTCCGGGCGATCAAGACGCGGCCGCAGGGTGCTCGACTGGTCGTGGTCAAGGTGGAGACGAGTGAACCCGGCCTCTACGGAATTGGATGCGCTACCTACAACCAACGTCCCCTTCCTGTGGTGACGGCGGTCGATGAGTATCTCGATCCCTTTGCTCGCGGTCGCGATGTCGACAACATCGAAGATCTTTGGCAGAACGCCTACACGAGTTCCTACTGGCGAAATGGACCCGTTCTGAATAACGCGCTGAGTGGGCTCGATATGGCGCTGTGGGATATCA
>DEAY01000182.1 GCA_002348345.1 Verrucomicrobia bacterium UBA2970 | reverse complement strand
ATCAACACCCACGAGCCGCGATGAAGGTGCGCGACTCAGATGATAAGGACCAGTTCGCCAAGTTCTTTGATGCCTGCAGTCAGTAGGCGAGCGAAGGCATCGCCCTGTGTACTCATGGTTGGTCAACTCGACCCCAGCCGGGGAAGTTGAGGTTGGGCGGCCAGAGGAGCCTCGGCGGTGCATTTCGTTGATGGCGCGATGGAGAGAGGAATCAAAGGATTTTGGGATGGGGAATGAAGTCTTTTCTTGCGGTGAGGGCTTCGGAGCGGTTCGGTTTTTCAATTCCGTGTTTCCTGCAGGAGTCAGATCCCTTGAGCTGTCGGTTGAGGGAAGTTTGTGTTTTGGGGTAGAGTTCCTTCGACGATGAATCGGTTCCGCCACCTTCATCTTTTGGTTTGGTTCCTCAGTGTCCTAGGTCAGGGGGAGGAATCCTTGCCTCGGGTGAAACCGAACTTCGTCGTGATCTTCGTCGATGATATGGGGTTCGCCGATCCGGGTTGTTTTGGCAATCCCTTGATCAAGACGCCTGAGATGGATCGACTCGCTGAAGAGGGGCTCAAACTGACCGCTTTTTATGTGAATTCGCCAATCTGTTCGGCATCACGAGTGGCGCTTTTGACCGGGCAGTATCCAGGGCGGTGGAGAATCCATTCCTTTTTGAACACGCGGGCTGGGAACGCCAATCGGGGAATGGCCGATTTTCTCGATGCGAAGGCGCCCACCACGGCCAAAAAGCTCAAGGCGGCTGGTTATGCGACGGCCCATTTTGGGAAATGGCACATGGGCGGAGGGCGGGATGTCGACGACGCTCCCCTGCCGCAGGCCTATGGGTTTGACGAATCCTTGGTGTCGTTTGAGGGCTTGGGCGATCGGATTATTTCGAATCCTCGAGGTCTTGAGCGGGCAAAGGCTCTTGGCCGGGGGAAGGTAGACTACTGCGAGCGTTGGGACCGGATCAAGGTTCAGACGAACCGAACGATTGATTTCATCCGGAGGCATCATGACCGGCCCTTCTATGTAAGGCTGTTCCCAAACGACGTTCATGATCGTCATGATCCGAAGCCCGGAGCGGCGGCGAAGTATTCGAGGGTGTCGAACGATCCTTTCCTACAGAATTTTCTCGCGGTTCTCGAGGAAATGGATCGGCAGATCGGGAGAGTCGTCGCCGAGGTCGATCGATTGGGGATGGCGGAGCGGACGTTGATCGTATTGACCAGTGACAACGGACCGACGGATTGGCCGCGGAAATACAGAACCGGCCCTCCCGCAGGCTTTACCGGTCCCTATCGGGGACGGAAATGGTCGCTCTTTGAAGGGGGCATCCGAATGCCTTTCATTGCTCGGTGGAAAGGGATGATTCCTGCCGGCACCGTGGATCACGTCAGCCTGATGGCGGCGATCGACGTTTCCCCAACCCTTTGTCGACTGGCGGGGGTCCCGTTCGAGGACCAGTTGGACGGTGTGGACCGCAGCGAGGTCCTTCTTGGCAGGTCCTCGGAACGGTCGGGGCCTGTCTACTGGCAGTATGGGCATCCTCATGCCCTTCTCAAGGGGGGACGACCAGACCATCAGAGTCCCACCTTCGCCATGCGAGAGGGGCGATGGAAGTTTTTGGTCAACCCGGATGGTTCGGAAGCGCAATTGTTCGATCTGATTGCCGATCCAGGGGAACAGGTCAATCGATTGAGGAGAGAGGTTGATCGAGCCTCGTTGATGCGTCGGCAGCTCACCGCGTGGGCTCAGGACGTCGGGTTTGACATCGATGGTCATGGGACATTGTCTGTCCCCAAGCCAACGGTTGCGCTTTGGGCCGGCAATCAGCTCTTACGGTTTGTCGATCATGGCGTTGAAGGGGATCGAGACGAGATGCGGTTTTCGGGTGAGGGGTGGCTGGCTCTTCCCGCCTTTCGGGCGCCCAAGATCGCCGGGGGGCGGAGGCTGATGATTCGGGGCACGATCGAGCCTTTGGCGGAGAATGGCGTTATTTTTTCGCACGGAGAAAGGGAGAATGGCTATGCCGTTTATCTTGAGCAAGGGCACCTCCACCTGGTGACCAGCGTCGATGGGCGTCGGAGAGTGCTGCGCTCGAGATCGGCGGTCGAGGGGGCCGCTGCGTTTCAGGCTCAGTGGCGACCCGAGGGACAAATGATCCTGCGAGTGGGCGACGAGGCCCCCGTGGTCGGGGACGCAGGGCAGGTGCTCAGGGATGAACCGACCGATTCCATTGAGGTGGGAAGCGATCACGGGAGTACCGTGGGGGACTATATGGAACCCGGTTTTTATCGGGGAATCCTACGCGATTTTACCTTCCGTTATCCGAATGGGACTTGAGCTGCTTGTTTCATTGATTGACGAGAAGGTTGAGATCGCGATAAGGGTTGAGGCTAGCCGAAGAACAAACGCCTGAGCAATGAGCAACGTGACACACTTATGGATTAAGGGATTACTTGTGGCTGTCCTCCTTGGAGGCCAAGTGAAGGGCAGTGCCGCCGAGCCGGATCGAAGTCCGAAAAACCTGGGGACGGTTCTCGTGTTCTCGGGAACGGGTTGGTATCGGCACCCCGAGGTTCCCGCGGTTGCGGGATGGTTGGCCCGCCGTTCGAATGAGGTGGCCTTGCAAATCGACGTGACGGAATCCCCGCAAGATTTGATCCGTCTCCTCGATCGATATCGTGTGTTGATCCTCAACAACTGTACTGAAATGACGGCGGTCCTGAACGAGGAGCAGCGGCAAAAGATAGAATCGTGGTATGAGGCGGGCGGAGGGATCGTGGCGCTCCACGCGTCGCTGGTGAGACAGACCCAGTGGGCTTGGTTCAACGAGTTGGCGGGATGTGATTTCGATAGTGATTCCGAGTTTCTCGAGGCTCGAGTCGTGGTGGATCCCGAATCGTTAGACCACCCGACTGTTCGGGGGCATGGAGCCTCCTTCCATTACGCCGCCGACTGGACGAATCATGATCGCACGGTGACCGGACTCCCGGGATTCCAGGTGCTGCTTCGGGTCGACGAGTCTACCTATGAGGCGGTTCGTCAACTGTTTCAGGAGCGTGGTGGAAAAGCAATGGGGGCGGATCATCCCGTTGCCTGGCTCCACCAAAATGGTGGGGGGCGATTCTTCTATACCGAATTAGGGCACGATGTCCGGTCGCTGGACACCCCGTTCGGGCGCCAACATATCATTGAGGCAATCCGTTGGGCGGCTGGCCTCCGGCCCGGGAGGCAACCGTAGAATTCGTAGCTCACCGAAAGCTAATTCGAGTTTTTAGGGTCTCTTCTGTCAGATCCTCGGTTTTTCTCCGGATGCTCTATTAGCCCTAGAACGCCAAGGAATCCAGGGAGAAGCGGCTCTGGGTCTCATGCCAAAGGGCTCCCGAGCAGGTTGGATCGGGAGCCCTGTTTTTCTTCCGCGATCTAGACCAGGTCTGGCGGCCAGTCTCCCAAAAGGGGTAGGGTGGAAGATTACTGGAGAGGGCGAACGCGGTAGAAGAGAGCCGTTTCATCCGTTTCGTCGAGTTCAACGGCAAGTTGACCGGACGGGCCTGCCTGAACGCGTTGGATCCCTCGCCATTGATGGAGATCCCTGGAGGATTCCAGAAGGAATGGCTGGTCGGGTGTCGTCTGCATCCTGAGAGCGAGCCGGGATCCCAGTCGGACGATCCGAAGCCCATGATCTACCGATTCGGGTTTGGGGAGGATTCGCGAAAGAGCCGAAGCCAGGTTGAGTCGACCGCCGGACCGGGAGAGGCCGTCGAAGTTCGGGTTGGTATCGACCGAGTTGAGGAGGTGAGACGTCAGTTCAAAGCTGGAAATGCCGGGATCGGCGGCGATCATGAGGGCGAGTGCACCGGTGACATAGGGCGCGGCGAGAGAGGTGCCGCTAGCGTATCCGTAGGCACGGTCGCCGGAGCCATTGCAGGTGTAGATTTGAAATCCGGGCGCAAAGAGGTCGACACTGTCCATTCCGAAGTTGGAGGCGCGACTGGGACGGTCTGTCCGGGTGCTTGACCCGACGGTAATGATGTTGGCCAGGCTGTAGCTGGCGGGGTAATCGGGAGCCCGGTCGATGTCGCTATGGTCGTTGCCGGCGGCGGTGACGAAGAGGACGTCGGCGAAGCGGGCTCGTCGGATCGCTCTTTCCAAAGATCGGGAGCGACCGTTTCCTCCCCACGATGCGTTGATCACATTCGCGCCGTGGGCGAGGGCGTAGTCGATGCAGGCGATGGCGTCCGAGGTTCGACCTTGTCCGTCAGCCTCAAGAAACTTGAGGGCCATGATTTGCACCTCCCAGGCGACGCCGGCAATCCCAATCCGATTGTTTCCCACCGCGCCGACGACCCCGGAAACCGCTGTCCCGTGGCCGTCGTGGTCCCACGGATCCCCAGAGTGATCAACCGCATTGTAGCCCACGTAGTCGTCAACGACCCCGTTCCGATCGTCATCGCGGTTGTTGTTCGGGATCTCACCTGGGTTTTTCCAGAGGTTTGCTCTCAAGTCCTCGTGGGTGTAGCGAATACCACTGTCAATCACGGCGACAATGACGTCGGCGGCCGAAGTGCGGTAATCCCAGCCCTCCGGGGCGTCGATGTCGGCGTCGGGAACACCTCGTCGTTGACCGATGTTGAGCAACCCCCAGTTTCGACCGGTAGCGAGACCAGAGTCGTTGGGGAGACGATGGGCCTGGAGTGGGTAGTCGGGTTCGACGAATTCAAACAAGCCGCTGGCCTGAGCCAGTTGCTCGACCGCGGCAAGGGTGTGACCCTTGGCGTTCTCAACCACAGCGAGCCCGGTCGCTGCGTCGAAACGAGACCGCAGGGGGAGCGAATGTTGGCGACACCAGTCGACGACGTCCTGGTGACGTGAGTCGGGGAGACATTGCAAAAGATAGGAGGGATGCCACTGGGGTCGTTCCCTGATGCTTCCGAACGCTGGTTCGACGGCGGCGCCGGCAAGTGCCAGGAGTGATATGAGAAGCCGATTTCTGAAGTAACCCCGTTTCATTGTATTCCCTTATGGTTGAATCTGCCGCTCGACAGCGTGGGTTCAAGTAGCAATTCCAGGGCCAAGTTTCTTGCCCCTCGTGTCCGATTGGAGGGGATACACGAAGGGACGGTTGAGGGAAGTCTCGGTGAATCCCTCTCGACGGTCGATGCCACCCTTTTTGGGGCGGGGATGGCTCTTTCCGTCCTCTCTTCCCAATCCTACCGTGTTTTCCGCCTCAACAAGTGCTGGATTGTGGTATCGATTCGAAGCTCGCCTGCCGCGGATGACGGACCTAGGATTGGAGGATGTTGCGGATGAAAGACATCCAGTGGGCGTTGCTATGCGGGTGCTTGCTGATCTTGGGAGGGTTTGACGCGATGGGAGACACGACGCAGTGGGCTCGGGGGAGTGTTTTCGAGGATCTTAATCGCAACCAGATTCGGGATGACGGAGAGCCAGGTTTGGCCGGGGTGCGGGTCTCCAACGGGCGTCAAATCGTGGCCACCGATCCGGCGGGGCGATGGAGGCTCCCGATTCGGTCGGCAGACATCATTTTCGTGATCAAGCCCCGGAATTGGATGACGCCTGTCAGTCGAGACCAATTGCCTCGGTTTTATTATATCCACAAACCCGAGGGCTCTCCGCCCTCCGCTTATCCAGGGGTGGCACCGACGGGGCCTCTGCCGGGGCAGATCAATTTTCCGCTCTATCCTCAAACCGAACCCGATCGTTTCAAGGTGATTTTCTTTGGGGATCCCCAACCGCGCAATCAGCAGGAGATTGATTACATCGCTCACGATGTGGTCGAGGAACTCATCGGAACGGAGGCTCGTTTCGGGGTGACCTTGGGAGATATCCTGTTTGATGACCTTTCGCTCTTTGGCTCGTTCAATGCCACCATTGGGATGATCGGTATCCCTTGGTATAACGTGATTGGAAACCACGATCTGAATCTAGATTCCGAGAACGACGGTGATTCTGATGAGACGTTCCATCGGTTCTTCGGTCCCAATTTCTACGCTTTCGACTATGGGCGCGTTCACTTCATCGTGCTGGACAATGTGGATTGGCAGGGCCCCGACCATTCCTACCGGGGAGCCTTGGACGCCGCTCAATTGCAATTCGTTGCCAACGACCTCAAGGAGGTTCCCGAGGACCAGTTGATTGTGCTTTCGATGCATATTCCGCTAACGAACATGGTTAATCGGCATGAGTTGTATCGTTTGCTGGAAGATCGACCTTTTTCCGTTTCTCTGTCAGGCCACACTCACTGGCAGGGCCATCAGTTTATCCGCTCTTCAGATGGTTGGATGGGAAGCGAACCCCACCATCATATTGTCAATGTTACCGTCAGCGGCACCTGGTGGAGAGGATTCCAGGATGAAGTGGGGATTCCTCATGCCACCATGCGGGATGGGGCCCCGAATGGGTATTCGATTCTGACCTTCGATGGGAATCGATACTCGTTCGAGTTCAAGGCCGCGCGCCGGCCAGCGGATTATCAGATGAATATTTATGCTCCCGAGACGTTTTCTTCTGGGAATGCCGCTTCGGTGGATCTGCAGGTCAATGTGTTTGCCGGATCGGAAAAATCTCAAGTTCGTTTTCGCATCGTTGGAGCGACGGATTGGATTTCAATGACTCCGATTTCCGGGCCGGATCCCGAGTATGTTCGCACGCGCAATCGAGAGTTGGAAGCGGCACCCGAGGCTCCGGCACTGAATCCTCCGGTGGACTCGCTGCACTTGTGGCGGGCTCGGTTTCCTCCGGGACTCCCGGAGGGTACGCATCGGATTGAAGTGGAGACCGTCGATGCCTTTGGAAAGAAGTATTCCGCGTCTCGAATTGTCCGGGTGACGGACTGACCCTTGATGGCTTGGGAATCGCGCGAGCGCGTGAGGGGGCGTTGTCGGGAGGGGGGTTGCGGACCCCATGGTTGGTCCGGGCCGGGCAGGATATTACCTTTGGGTACGGCCAGCGTCCGATGAGAGAGGGGGGATGAGGTGCTGGAGGGCCTACGCTTGAGGGGAGGGCGACTGGAATCACCGGCTCGAAGCGAAAGTGAAGAATGAGGATGAGATGGGTTGATGGGATCACATTATTGGTCTTGGGAGTGCCGTCCCTGATTGGAGCGGAATGGGAGGCGGGGAACGAATCGTTGCGGCTGAAGACGCTCTTTCGCGAGGAATGGGAGGCTCGATTGAAGTCGGATCCGTTGACCGCGACCCTGGTTGGGGAGCACCGGTGGGATTCAGAACTGCCTGATCTTCGCTTGACCGAGCGGGAGGCGAGCCAGGCCCGGGATCGGCAATTCCTGGACCGACTTCGCGACATCGACCGGGAACGCTTGTCTCGAGGGGAACGAGTGAGTTGCGACCTCTTTGAGTTCGAGTTGACCCGTCGAATGAAGCGGCGTGGGTTCGGGGAACATCGGTTGCCCTTTACGTCGGATAGTGGGTTTTACACCACCCTCCTGCGGGGGTTTGAGAAGATGCGCCTTCGGCATGAGCGGGACGCGGAGATTTACTTGTCCCGATTGTCCAAAGTTCCGGTCTATCTCGAGCAGAATGTCGATCTCATGCGTCAGGGAATGGCGACGGGGTTTACGATGCCGCGGATCATCATGCCGGGGATCGAACGAGTGATTGGAGGCTTGAGTTCCAAGTCGGAGACCGAACATCCTCTCTTTCAAACCTTCATGCTCGGCCTCGAGCGGTTACCATCCTCCCGCCGTTCCGAATGGGAGCGACGCCTCCGAACCCTGATGACGTCCCGAGTCCTGCCGGCGTTCCGGGATCTCGATTCATTTGTGCGAGAGACGTATTCACCCAATGCTCGAACGAGCCTCGGAGCACGGGACTTGCCGGGGGGTGAGGAGTATTATCGGTTCTTGGTGGCTGATTTCACGACCCTCGACCTTGATCCTTTAGAGATTCACCGAATGGGCCTTCGGGAAGTCGCCCGCATCCGCAAGGAGATGGAGACGATTCTCAATCAGTTGGAGTTTCAGGGTAGTTTTTCGGATTTTCTGAACTTCTTGAGAACCGACCCGCAATTCTATGCTCAATCTGCAGATCAGTTGCTCAAGGAGGCGGCCTGGATCGCCAAGCGGGTGGATGGGATTCTTCCGGCCTATTTTGAGACTCTCCCACGGATGCCCTACGGCGTTGCGCCGGTTCCCCGGCACCTCGCTCCCAATTACACCACGGGCCGCTATTCCCCCGGTGTGCCGGGAGGGGAGCGGGGAGGCTATTACTGGGTGAACACGTTTGCTCTTGAGAAACGCCCCCTCTATGCGTTGCCTGCGCTCACCCTCCACGAAGCCATGCCGGGCCATCACCTGCAAATCGCGCTTGCCCAGGAGCTGACCGATCTCCCCGACTTCCGGCGGCATTTTTATCCCAACGCGTTTGGCGAGGGATGGGCATTATACGCCGAGAAGCTTGGGAAAGAGATGGGGGTTTATCAGACCATCTATGAGGAGTTTGGTTGTTTGACATACGAGATTTGGCGAGCCGGACGATTGGTGGTGGATACGGGCATTCATATGATGGGGTGGAGCCGAGCCAGGGCGGTTGAGCT
>DEAY01000268.1 GCA_002348345.1 Verrucomicrobia bacterium UBA2970 | reverse complement strand
GGCGGCTTTGACCTCGGGATCAGTTCGGGCTCCCGTCTCGCGTTGGATTCCCAGCGATTCCCGGGAGGCGTTGTCGGCACCGTCTATCGGATTGTCCTCGCCTATCGCCAATCCCTTGCTCAAACGACGATTTGGGTCGACCCGGAGTCGGAACTCAGTGAATCGATCACCAATCGGGACAACCCATCCATTCGAATGGTGAACGCCTTTTCGTTTCGACAATCACTGAGCCAAGGCAACGGAATCGGTCGACTCAGGATCGACAATTTGGTCATTGCATCGACATTTGATCCCGTTTTGGAACGACCTTCCACGGCCCCTCCGAGCGATTCTCTAACGGACTCAGAATCTGAAACGCAACCGCTCGTTCCGAACCCCTGGCTTCAATTCTGGCCAGGCGACATTCAGTCGATCTCGGAGGGAGACACGGAACTCCTCCTTCGTCTCACCCTTCATCCCGATGAAGACCAACCGGTCACTGTGTCGCTTCGCACCTCGGGGACGGCGACCAGTGGCCTCGATTACCATGAGCTTCCCGATTCAATCGTCTTTGATCCCGATGGCACCGCCGAACTTTCGATCCGGGTCATCGACGACTCGGACCGGGAGGAGACGGAGATCCTGAGCCTGGAATTTAAAACATCCGGGCACCACGAAATGATCGATCCCAGCCCCCTTCATTTCGAGATTCTTGACAATGACCGAATCGGACATCTTTTTTCCGAGTCATTTGAACTCTCCGATGGTCCGCTCACGCCGGAAACCGACTGGGAACCCCATAGCGGGCATCCGGGGACCACCCTGGTCCAAGGGGAAGCGCTGGTGCTCAACGATCAATCCACTGAGGACCTGAATGTGCCTCTCCCTGGGCACCCTTATTTGCCCGAGGAAGACCTTGTCCTCCACCTCGGTTTTGATCTTACCATCATCTCTGCTCCCTCAGGGCCGGGAACTTATTTTGCCCACTTCAAGGGAAGTGGGAATCGAGATTTCAGAGGACGGATCTTTGTCCGAGCCGACGATGAGTCCCCCGAACAGATCCAGGTCGGTCTTCAAGCCGATTCCAGCGGGATCCCGTTATTCCATGCCACGAAGCTCGATCCATTCATTCCCTACCGAGTCCAAGTCGCCTATCAACTCGCCACCAATCAGGCCGTGCTTTGGGTCAACCCCGCGACCAACCCATCTCTGGTTGTTGAGAGCGAGGGGCTAGCTCAACCGGCGCCGATCCAAGCGATGGCATTTCGCCAAACCGGAAGTCCGAGCGGTGGCATTGGCACGCTAAGAATCGACAATTTGGACATCGGCACCACCTTCGAGAGCGTTCATAGAACCCCGCCGCAGCTTCCCGAACTTTCGATCCATACAAACCAAAACAAGATCACCGAAACCGAACCCACTCCGGCTCTCCTGACCCTCACGCGAACCGGAGACCTCGTTGATTCGCTCACCATTCCGCTAACATTGGAAGGAGATGCCCAGCAACGGGAGGACTTCCACATCCTCTTCAATCCGGAATCCGTCACGCTGCCATCCGGAGCCGCTTCAGTGGAATTGCGAATCTTCCCGATTGATGACTCTCACCACGAGGGACCCGAGGGTGTGCTCCTCTCACTGAAACCCGGGCCGGGATATCGGCTGGGGACCCCATCACAAACAAGAATTGAAATCCAGGATAATGATCCACCCCCCCCCGTCTTGCCACCGATCCTGAATATCGATCGTGCCCGAATTTCCGCGCCCCTCGTGATCGGACAACATTACCGCCTTCAAGCATCGCGTGATCTGACCAATTGGGAGACAACGAAAGACTGGACGGCTGAAACAAGCGCGATGGTCGAGCCGCTGGACGGGCTGCCCAACCCCAGCCGATTCTTCCGACTCCTCCTGATTACTCAACCGTGATGACAAAGATTCAGGATCCACCAAACGGGCTCCGAACCGCACCCGGGAAAAGCGGGCTTATCCAGGCGGCCAATTCAAGGCGCGTCCTCCGAGGACGTGGCAATGTAAATGCGGCACGGATTCGCCGCCATCACGACCGTTGTTGATAACGAGACGAAATCCTCCCTCCGAAAGATTCAACTCGGCCGCTACCGCCCTTGCCTTCAGAAGCAAATGTCCCAAGAGCGACTGGTCTTCATCCGCCGCCTCCCCGATTCGAGGAATCGGCTTCTTGGGGATGACCAGGACGTGCACCGGTGCTTGAGGATTGATGTCCCGAAAAGCGAGGACCAACTCGTCCTCATAGACGATGTCGGCCGGAATCTCGCGGTCGATTATTTTTTCAAAAAGCGTCTCACCCATATCCTTCCCACAGACTAGCTTTTGACCACGAGCGAACAGTTGGAGACGGCGTGGGCATCGAGGCATTCCCGAAGAAAGGCGACAATTTGGTCACTCAGGGCCTGGCACTTCCGGCTCCAACGCTGGGCATGAAGCACTCGTTTGACATAACCCCTTAATCCACTAAATCGAAGTTCATCAGGGGGATTCTTCAGGAGCCGCTCCATCTCCGTTCGGAGACGTTGATACATGGCCAACTCCAGCTCGCCTTCAGACTCGGGAATCATCTCACTGATGTCGGCATTCCGCACCATCCGCTCCGACTTCTTGGCCGAACCCACGGAATAGCCGAAGCCTTGAAGCACCTCCTCCAACACTTCGGAGAACTCAGCCACGGAGACGACGTCCCGTCCTTGTTCCTCTTTGAAAAAATGCAATACCGCCGCCGCAACATTCTCGAGGACCTCCTCACTCATCCACGAGGCCGCCTCGCCGATCAGCTCGACCGTCACCAATTCAGCGGGGCAAGGGAACTGCTCGCCACTAGCCATTTTTATGATTAGGCAATCAGGGTGTAACCGAATCATGACTATTTCTCCAGCTTCTGAACCTCTTCCACAAACTCCGTCGCTTCTGCGAATCGGCGGTAGACACTGGCGAACCGGACGTAGGCTACATCGTCCAACCCCCGAAGCGCATCCATCACGAACTCGCCAATTTGAAGGCTCGGAATCTCCCTCTCGTAGCCATCCGTGATCTGGCTAACGATGTGTTCGACGGCGTCCTCCGTCGCCTTCGCATCAACCGGACGCTTTTGACACGCGATCCGAACCCCATTCAACAACTTCTCCTTACAAAACTGCTCCCGGTTCCCATCTCGTTTCACCACCATCAACGCATCGTGCTCGATTTCTTCATAAGTGGTGAACCGATGGCCACAAGACAGGCATTCCCGACGCCGACGAATCGTCGTCGCCTCTCGGGATGCTCTCGAATCGATCACTTTATCGTCGGGACCGGCGCACTTGGGACAGCGCATAATTGTCGTTTGATCGTTATCCTGGTCCGCATGTTTCTAGCACTCCAAATCTTATGGTGTCAAGCGACCAACGACCATCCTAACCCGTCTCCGATAAGCGATCGGAAGCCCCAGACGAGGTTCACCTTCGCGCCTGGCATAATGACCGAGAATCACCGCTGACTTTCATCTTGCGTCGCCCTGGAGTCAAAGCTATGTATTGGCCCTCCGGGATGGCTCGCTTTGAGAGGGAGCCCCCCGCCCAGGGGTCATGAACCCCGCCGGGTCCCCGAGGTCACTTCTTGGGGGCAAATGCACCAGTAAAATCCTTATTTCAACGCTTATGTCATCGCGTCCAGTCACTCTCTTTACCGGCCAGTGGGCCGATCTGCCCTGTGAAACCATGGTCCAGAAGGCTAAGGAATTCGGCTATGATGGACTAGAATTGGCGTGCTGGGGAGATCACTTCGAAGTCGACAAAGCCGATGCTGACTACTGCGCCGCCAAGCGCCAGTTACTCGAGAGCAACGGCATGAAGTATTTTTCCATTTCGACGCATCTCGTCGGTCAAGCGGTCTGCGACAACATTGACGAGCGACACAAGCAGATCCTTCCCGAATCCATCTACGGGGACGGCGATCCGGAAGGCGTCCGTCAACGAGCCGCCGAAGAGGTGAAGAAGACGGCCGTCGCAGCCAAGGAGTTTGGAGTGAACGTCGTCAATGGTTTTACGGGAAGCTCCATCTGGCACCTCGTTTACAGCTTTCCTCCAAACACCCCCGGGCAGATCGACAAAGGTTTCGAGGATTTCGCCAACCGCTGGGGCCCCATCATGGATACATTCCAAGAAAACGGCATCAAATTCGGTCTCGAGGTTCACCCGACCGAAATTGCTTTCGACATTGCCTCCGCCAAGCGGGCCCTAGAGGCGATCGGGCATCATCCCGCCTTTGGCTTCAACTACGACCCCAGTCACTTCGGTTACCAGGGGGTCGATTACGTGAAATTCATTTACGAGTTTGCCGACCGGATTAACCACGTCCACATGAAGGATGTTTTTTGGCATGATCATCCCTGCGACGCCGGCGTCTTTGGAGGCCATACCGATTTCCATCAACCCAACCGATACTGGGATTTCAAATCGGTGGGGAGAGGCAAGATCAACTTCGAATTGATCATCCGAGCCCTCAACGATATCGGGTATAAGGGTCCGCTTTCGGTCGAATGGGAAGACGGCGGGATGGACCGAGAGCACGGCGCTGCCGAATCGGCCGCCTACTGCAAGCGAATCGATTTCCCTCCCTCCAACATTGTCTTCGACGAACAGTTCGACAAGGACAAGCAGGCGTAGGGAGCCAATCACATTCCACCCCGTGCAAAAGGGGGGCTCTCAGATACCCCTTTCTCCGTTGCCCGAGCCTGGTAAACCCACCGGACTCAAGGGGTGGACCGGGTCCAGTCAGCCGAACGTCCGTTTTAAACGCTGGCGATCGTAGTCACGCCGGTGCTCGGCCGTCATCCGGGAAAAATCGGGCTTCCCCTCCTCCGTCACGGGCCAGGATTGCTCGCGAGTCTCACTAGTAGGGTGACTGGATTCCTTGGGGGGGGCAGCCCCCCTCCCTTGAGGGATCGGCACCGACGCAATCGGTCTTCCTCGGCGGGGCGCGCCCCCATCATAACTCATGACCTGGTCCGTCAGTTGGGTGTCTTCCTCAAGGCTTCGATTGGCCGGAATTTTTTTCTCCTGGAGAACGCCATGATAGGCATGCACCGCCTCGAGCGGATCCAAGCGACCGTCGGTGATGAGCCTCAGCATCTCAATGAAGGCCAGTTGATGCTCGGCATTGTTGATTTTACGACCAAACAAAGCCACTCGGGCCCCGTATTTTTGAGCGTCGTGAATCAGCCGAAACGCGTCATAGGTCGTGCCCGCACTCCCCCCCAGAATGCCCACGATCACATTGGGATCGTACTGGGCCAGTTCCTCCATCGCTTGAGGCCCGTGATAGGCAATCTTCAAAAAGAGGGGGCGTCCTGCGTCCGTCACACCAGCAAGGCTTCGAATGATATTGTCGTTGATAAACTCCCCCAGTTTTTCAGGAGGAATCCCGGTTTCCACATTCGGGTCAAAGACCTCCAGAAAGTAGCGGAATCGCTTGCGTTCCGATTCTTGGCGAAACGTCGCGAAGGCTTCGAGGCTTCGCTTGTCATGCTCCAACTCGTTGACAAAGGTCATGGAGTAAAGGCCCAGATCGGCACCTGGTACCGGTTCCTGCGAGGGATCACAAGCCGCTTGACCGCATTGGATGTGATCGATGCTGGCACTTCGAAACGGTTGGGACGGTTCCTGGCTATAACAACCATGCCGAATTGCCCAGATATCGGTCGCATCATTTGCCCGGGCGGCTGGCGTCACGGCATGGTGAGCGAAGAGTCCCTCCTTGATGGCCAATTGCTCGTTCACATAGGCCGACATCAGCATGATGTCCACCAGTCCTTGGCCAACAATCTCCCTGATAATGTCGAGGAACTCGGGAAGATTACGATAGTTGAATTCATCACGAGTCCAAATCTCAGGGGAAAACCGAGCGACTCGTTCTCCAACACTCGACAAGTAATGCCGAGGTCCGGGCGCACGGACACCAAAGGCCATATCGGCGTCTTTCGCGTCGGCAATGACAAACGCCTTGGAGTTCGGATCGGACTTCAGCGCCGCAAGTTTTCGATCGAGCGTCTTCATTCCGCCACAGAGCCAGGAGTTTAGGGTTATCGCTGCACGTTGGCCAACGTCGCTTTCAAGGCCCGACCGGAGTTCTGCAATGACGTCTGCTCCTTGGGCCAAAGCTTGATTTCGACATGCTTCTCAATCCCCGACCGACCGACCACACTGGGAACACTCAGGCAGATCTCTCGGATCCCGTAGGCGCCCTGAACCAAGGACGACACGGGCAAGAGTTGTTTTTGGTCAAGCGCCACCGCGTGGATCACATCGCGGATCGCCACCCCAACCGCCCATCCAGCCCCTCCCTTTCGCTGGATCACCTCGGCCCCGCTCCCCCGAGTTCGCTGAAAAATCGTGTTCTGGAACCCCGGTGTGCAGCCTTCGATTCCCGCCAGAGGAAACCCGTTGACGGTGGCGGAGGACCACACCGGCAACATCGAGTCCCCATGCTCCCCCAGAATCAATGCCCGCACTTGGGTCGGGGCCAATGTCAAAGCCTCAGCAATCAGGGAACAAAAGCGAGCCGTGTCCAGCATCGTCCCGAGACCGTAGACCTGCTGCCATGGAAGGTCGAGCTTCTCAACTGCGAGATGGGTCAGGATATCGACCGGGTTTGAAACGACAAACACCTGGGCCGACTTCGAATAGCCCGCCGAACGCATGCTTTCGAGAATCTGCAGGAACAAAGCAACATTTCGATTGATCAAATCCAACCGTGATTCATCGGGTTTCCGCCGCAGCCCAGCCGTAATCAGGAACAGGTCGCTGTCGGCCGCTCGTTGATAGTCACCGACATAGATACGTTGGTCTCCCGTAAACGCACTCCCATGTAACAAATCCAGCGCCTCGCCTTCCGCCATCGCCTGGTTGGCATCCAGGATCTGAATCTCGGAGACGATCCCCCCCGCCTGCAAAGCGAAGGCCGCACA
>DEAY01000400.1 GCA_002348345.1 Verrucomicrobia bacterium UBA2970 | reverse complement strand
GGGATCGAGTTGGTGTTCTGGCCCATTCACGAGGGGGGGGAAAGCCTCGATTGGGAAGCGTTTGATCGGCTGCTGACGCCGAAGGTGAAGGTCGTCACGTGCGTGCACATTTCCAACAGTTTGGGGGTGATCAATCCGGTTCAGGAGATCTGTCGCCGAGCTAGGGAGGTTGGCGCGGTCAGTCTCGTGGATGGGGCTCAGAGTGCCGGGCACAGGCGGATCGATGTCCAGGCGATGGGCTGTGATTTCTATACATTTTCAGGTCACAAGTTGTGCGGGCCGACCGGGATTGGCGGATTCTATGGGCGTTGGGAATGTTTGGAGGCGATGCCTCCCTACCAAGGGGGGGGAGAGATGATTGAGGAGGTCGGCTATACCCAAGTCTCTTACAAGGCACCTCCGCACCGATTCGAAGCCGGAACCCCCCATATGGCGGGAGCCGTGGGGCTCCACGCGGCGATGGATTACCTCGATGCGATCGGACGGGACCAGATCGCTGAGCATGATGCCGAACTGACCCGCTATGCCTACGATCGGTTGTCCGACATGGAGGGGGTGAAGATCTATGGGCCGGCCGGCGAACGAGGAGCGGTTTTGAGCTTCCTTTTGGACGACGTGAATGCCAACGACCTGGTGGAGTATGTGGACAAGCGGGGTGTTGCGCTTCGCGGCGGGCATCATTGCACTCAACCGCTGATGAAGAAACTCGGGGTGCCGGGCACGGCGCGGGCGAGTTTCTATTTCTACAACCGGAAAGAGGAAGTCGATCGAATGATCGAGGCGATTGGGCGGGCCCGGCGTTTGTTTGGAAGCGGATGACCGAGAGCGTCAGTGGCAAGATCCAATGGAGAAAACAATGGAAGAGACGAGGGATCAATTGAGTCCGGACTCGAGAATGAATGACGTGCTATCGGCCTATCCTTGGGCTCAGCGGGCGTTGTTTCGAAAATACCATATCGGAGGGTGTCAAAGCTGTGCGTTTCAACCGGAAGAAACCCTTGCTGAATTGTGTGGTCGCAATGATCGGCTCGACCCCGGCGAAGTGCTCGCCTACATCCGTGAGAGTCACGAGGAAGACATGGCGGTTCAAATTTCGCCTACCGAAGTCGATGCCTCCATCAAGCGAGGCGAGTCGGTTCGTCTCCTGGATATCCGGACACGGGAAGAATGGGAGGCCGTACGGCTTGAGCCGGCAACGCGGATGTCTCAGGACTCGATGCAGGAGATCCTCGCGAATTGGCCGAAGGAGGGGATGATGGTGATCTACGATCACCTTGGAAAGCAAAGCCTCGATGCCGCCACCTACTTTCAAGGGCAGGGGTTTTCCAATGTTCGGTGCCTCGCCGGGGGGATCGATGCTTGGTCGCGCGAGGTGGATCCGGGGGTCCGGCGCTACCGGTTGGAGTCGGGCGCAAGCGCCTAGGCTCCGGGCCTCAGGGTAAGGACCGGGCTTCCGAGAACGCTCATCTTGGGGCGAACGCCGAGACCGGGTTGGTTGGAGGCCTGGAGGCGCCCGTCGATTCGCTGTGGGGCACCCTCCGCGGTGCTGACGGTGACATAGCTATTGAAGTCGGTCGACGTGAACAACACGTCCGTCGGGGTACTGTGAGCCAGATGAGCAATGGCGGCGGTCGTGATGTCCCCTCCCCAACTATCTTCAATGGTCATCGCGATCCCCAGGCGTGCGCAAAGGTCTCGCGCCTGCCTTGCTTTGGTGAGTCCCCCAAATTTGCTGATCTTGATGTTGACGACGTCCATCGCCAAATCGGCTCGACCCCGGAGGAGAATGTCGAGACCATCAATATTTTCATCCAGCACGAATGGAAGAGGCGTTTGGCGTCGGATCGATAGGCATTCCTCGTAAGTGAGACAGGGTTGTTCGACATAGACGTCCAGGGTTTCGATCGCTTTCACAACCCGCATCGCCTCGTGCATGCGCCAACCGGTGTTGGCGTCAGCGACCAGTTTATCTCCCGGCAGCAGCTTCTCCGAGACCGCATGGATGCGGTCGATGTCGACATCGGGATCGCCACCCACCTTGAGCTGGAACCGGGTGTAGCCTTCCGCCCGATAGCCGGCGACTTTTTCCGCCATCGCGTCAGGGCTCTCCTGGGAAATCGCGCGGTAGAGAGCAAAATCCTTTCCGTATTGCCCCCCCAGGAGGGTGCAAACCGGGAGTCCCGCCGTTTGTCCCAAGAGATCCCAACAGGCAATATCGACGGCGGATTTAACGTAGGGGTGCCCTTTGAGAACGCGATCCATATGAACGTTGAGCTTTTCAACTTCACAGGGATTATGCCCCATCAAGTGAGGGCCGAGTTCCGCGATCCCGGCGCGAACGCCCCCGGCGTAAGCGGGGAGATAAAATGGACCCAAAGGGCAAACTTCTCCAAATCCCGTGATCCCCGTGTCGGTTCCGACGGCGACAATGCTGGAATCAAACACGGACACGGATTTTCCACCGGACCAATTGTAATTGCCTTCCTGAAGTGGAAGATCCACCTGGTAAAGATCGATTTGAGTAATCTTCATTTGCCTTCCGAGAAAACCTAGGGCTCGACAAAGTCTTCGTCGAAACTTTTTGGATGCCTCCGCGATGTCGATGAATCGATGCCATCGCCCAGCGACATCAAACGCGGTGACAAACCCCTTGAATTCAAGGGTGAGATAGTGGCGCGGGGGGCGGTTGAAGCGGAACGGGTGCCTCAGTCAAAGAACCAGTTGAGAAACCCGCCCGGATCGGTCATGCCGACCCAGAGGGTGAAGGATAAGCATGCGATAAATGCGACAAAACGAATGCCGTAGGCGCTTAGGGACGGAATCCGGTGGGCTTGGGAAGGGAGTACAAGCCAGGCGAGGGGAGAGAGACTAGTGAGAGCGAGAAAGATAAAGACAAGTACCGTGTGAATTCCCAGAGGCACGTTGGTTTGCGTGAGCTCCATGAGATCGATCCCACCCCGACCCGGCCATTGCCCGAGGGTGATGCCGGCATAGAGGATCGAGCTATAGAAGAGGATCAGGGTGGTCAGTGGCGTCAAGGCGACACCCCAGTGGAGCCGGTCGATCAGGTGCGCTTTCCCGGCGGCTTGATTGTTTTCAGGAATACCCATGAGGTCCTCGTGTTCGGTAGCCCCACAGGGTGGCACTTCCAAGCAGCAAAAGGAGCCAGGTTTGGGGTTCGGGAATCATGGGGACGGAACCCGGGTTGACCGGGGTGAGTCCAGCGTTTTGAAATTGCTCTTTGGTTTCAAGGACGACGGCACCCGAGACCGAGGTGACGAGTTGGTGCGTTTGTGCCAGTTGAATGGCCTTCGCGTGATTGTTGTGTCCGGCCAGAGCCTCGATTTGTTCGGCGGCCCATAGTCTTCGAACGTGGGATGTCACTTCGGGAATCGCGGATTGATCGATCTCGCTTTCGATCTTCATTTCCCGGTGGAAACTCCATTCCCCCTCTTCTGCGGCAAGGCCGGTCCACCATCGCGTGAGATCGGTTTCGAGGGAACTGAACCGGGGGAGGGACTCGAGAGGACCGTTCCCGAGTTGCTCGAGAATTCGGTTGGGACCGGAAACGGTCTGCATGGCAAAGAGTCTCGGCTCTTCCGGGCTCCGCTCCATGCGTTGTTTGAGGGGCTGATCCGCGCTGAGAACAACGGGCTGAGGTCCATGAATCCAGAGGACGGCTCCGGTCTCTCCGGCGGCGGCGATGTCCCAGGCCCGGACGAGCCACTTGAGATTATCTTGTCCTCCCACGGCGGGAAGGGAGGCAACCCGATCACCGAGTATTTTGGGAGCAATGGGATTGGGAGGAGCCTCCTGAGAAGGGGAAACGGAGGGGTGATCCGATGCAAAGAGGAAGTAGAGTTCGATGTCCGGCGGAAAGGATTCAAGCGCTTTGGCAATTTCTGGATAGGAATGCCCCATGCCGTATGAGCCATCCAGTACGATGACCAGCCGGTCGCAGTCCAAGGCGGCGCTTTGTCGGATCTCTTGAAGGATCAAGTTCTGGTGGTCGAGAGCCCTTGTCCAGACTCGCTTGGTGGTCTCGGGACGGGTGACCTCGATGGCTGCTTGGGGAGAAACCAGTTCGTGATTGAGAATCTGCCCGTGCAATTTGAATTCGCTCTCGCCTTTCGAACTGGAAAGTAGGGGGGTGAGGGGGCTAGACAACGGAGCGCGAGATTCCACCCAAAGGGTATGCTCAAGCCCATGAGCAAGACTAAAATTACGTTCTACCATGTGGGGGAGCAAGAGGGTTCCCCGGGTGAGATCGAGCATTTGAAGGGGAACGGTGATCCCAATTCGAGTCTGCATTTTGCCACCATTGGGAGGAACGGGAAAACATTGCACGAGGATTCGATCCTTGCCCTGAGTGGTGACCAGTACGGGGTCGCGCCGTTGCCGCACGATGTTCTCATAGGCCTGACGCACGTGACCACGGCCGGCAAAGGCGGCCTCCCGCTCTTCCCCGTTGATCCAGAGGGTGAGGCGAGAAACGAGGCCGTCGGGTGGAAGCAAGATCTGAGTTCGTGCTTCTTGTTGGCGGTTGGAATGGTTTCGAAACTGAAGGGTCCATTCAAGATAGGCCAGCCCTGCCTGACTGTGGATTCGAGCGTCGATCCGCGAATCTTCAAGAGAGAGTCCTCGAAGGCGCCCCTCCACGGCGTTGCCTCCTTGAGCATCGTCCGATTCCCAACTGAACTCCTCGGCAATCTCCCAACGACCGTTCCGCGTGTAGAGGCGAGGAGGGGGTTGGGAGTTGAATGCCTTTCCGGTGACCCGGAAGTAAATCGTTCGGGCCTCCAATGGTTGTAGCGGGTTGTCCCGAGAAATGAAGAGGGAGGCCAGGTTAGTGAATCGACGAGGCCGTTCATAGCAGGCTCGCAGCATGGTTTCCTCGTCGCCCACGGAGCGAAGGATTTGAATGCCGTGTTGTTGACGCCGGGGGGCGACGTCATCGGCCCACTCCAAGGCAACGCGCGTGATAGCCGGCCGAAACTCGAGCGCTCCGAGGGCGATGATGGTGACCGTTGTTCCCGCCAGAGTGGCTTTCAGCTGAGCCGCTGAGGAAATGGTGAGATGGGTTTTGAGCCGCCGGCGCAGGAGATAGGCCGTGATGAGAGCGAAGAGCGGCCCCAGGGGAAGGAGACCAATCCCGAAGTACAAGGTCGCGAGGAGCCCCGGTAGCAGGAGGGGGGCATAGAGCGTCGCGTAAAAGGATGCGATCACCAATGAGGCCGCATTGAATCCCAGAGCGAGTCCTGCGGAGGGTCCCCCTCCGAGACGAAGCCGTCGGATGTGAAGGGCGTTGCCGAGAGGGACGAAGATCACCAAGGCCACGTGCCACCACGAAGGAATGGGGTCAAAGAATACCCCCGCACAGAAGTGGATGGTGAGTTCAATCAAAATGCAGATGAGCGGAAGCACAACGCCAAACAAGATGAGCGGGATTCCAGGCCTGTTATGATCGGGTAAGCCTGTCGGCTGGGCCGGCCCTTCGCTTGGGAAGATCGGGGGCTGGGGTTCGAAGCAACGGATGGTTCGTTGAACATCCGTCCGTGTGACCACGGAGAGCCCTTTGAGCTCCTCGTCGAAATGGCGACGGATATCGTCGATGACTTCCTCAGTATTGACATCGGCCCCGAACAGGGTGCGCCGTTGTCGGGCAAGGAATTGATCCCGTTCTTTTTCTGCCTCTGAAGTCCACTCTGTCATACTACGCTCCGTTTTCTCCAATTTCGCTCAAGGTTTGCGATAGCGTCTCGAAGTACCGGTTCATTTGTTTGATCTGCCGTTGCCCCTGTGATGTCAGGGAGTAATACTTCCGGACGGGCCCCTCCGTAGATTCAACGAGTCTTGCCTCGATCAAACCGGCCGACCGAAGGCGAGAGAGCAGCGGATAGACCGTCCCTTCGGTTGTATTGAGACCGGGAAGATTGACCAGGGATTTGACCAGTTCGTATCCGTAGCGTTCCGATTGCGAGAGGGAGCGGAGGATGCAGAATTCCACCAATCCCTTGCGGAGCTGAATCGTCCAATTATCGAAAAAATCGGCCATGAACTGGTTTCCTTGAAGGG
>DEAY01000145.1 GCA_002348345.1 Verrucomicrobia bacterium UBA2970 | reverse complement strand
ATCTTCATTTGTGGGTTGAAGGTGGACACCTTTTCGGCGACGTCCTCATAAAACATGTAATCGATACTGAGCTCACCTGCCGCCTTGTAACAATCCTGGGTCGAGAACTGCGACCGGTACCAGTCCTCTCCATGACTTGCCGTCGACTTGGGGCAATCGTTTTCGCCGCAAAAGAAATGAATCTCTTTGGTCTTTGGCACATACACGTCTGGGTGCTCGCGCAAGCACTCATACAGCCAAGTCGTTGCAGATTTTTGCGCTCCGACAACCAGAAATGTGGGGGATCTCGGAATGCCACGGTTATTCATGACGACAGGTTTTCCGTCGAGACTACGAAAGCAAGTGGGCCAAATATCGCAGTCTTGCTCAACTAACGGTTTTCCAATCTCTTGGCATCAAAGAGATCGTGCTGATTAATGAGGTATCCCGCGATCTGCAGGCTTCCGAGTGAATTCAAATGTCCGTCGAAGGAATAGTAAAATTTCTGTGGCTCCGTGCCGAACAGGTGAGCGGTGTCGAAAACATCCAGCATTGGTGCGATTTCACTTATGCGCGACATCGTGTCTTCGGCCGTCCCGCGCATGATGTCCTGTATTGGGTGAATCAGATATATCTCAGCCCCAAATGCATACTGACGAGCCAGTTCTTCGAATCGCTGGATCTGCACTCTCGTGGCGGCCAAGGCCGCGTTGAGGCGATCTTCTGAGGGTCTTGGAGAGAATCTCGTTCGAATCCAGGGGCCTAACATGTGATACATGACGCGCCCCAAGTTTGAGTTCTCAAGTACGGCGTTTCGCACCAAAATCATTCGTTCCGCTATGGAGAGAACCCTTTGGCTCTGATCGGACTCAATTGTGGAATCGTTTGATTCGACGCTAGAGCTTCCCCCGCTGGCTACGTAATGAAGGTTGTCGGCAAGGTCGTTGCCGGACATAAGCGCCCCGGACATCGCAAACATAAAGAGCTTTACCGTCCTTGGTTTCCAATTCTTGGAAGTCAGATGATCCTCAAGAATATCCAGTTGCCAGCCAGTTCCCGTTCCGCTCATGCCAAGATTGGCGCACGTTACTGCGACCTTCGAGCAATATATAAATGGAAACGTTTCATCGTCGTTGAGCCCATGACCGAAAGTGAATGAATCGCCGAGGAATATGACCTCAGGATTTCCAGAATGCGTAGGCACCCTATGCCCGTCTTCGCTGATGGTAACTTGCACATCAAATTCATTTCCAACCTGTCGGAAGGCAAGACCAGGCTTGAAGCGCAGGGCACTTTCATAGATGTCTTCAAGTGGTTCGCCGCTCAGCGAGCGCGTATCCACCGCATTCGATACAGGCAAGATGATCCGGCTCAAAGGTTCGAGAAGAGTCAGGCATATGCCAAGAACGAGGATCATCAGTCCGGTGTTTTGGATTGCAGACTTCATGATCTTGAAAGCGAAAAATCTTGCCCGTCTGCCCAACTCAAGGTGAGCACTTGTAGCCCTCTACGGAAAAAGCATATGCAGGATCAATAATCGAATTTGGAATACTGAATCAAACTATTGATCAGCTGCCTCACTTCAATCGACCATGGACTTTCGGCTCATGTTCAGTAATGATCCTGCAATCATCCGTAGTCTCTGAGGACGCTTCAACTCCAAGAGATTGCTACGGACACAAGTCTCACTGTCGAAGAACTCCCACGAAGAATGGAATTCGTCGTATCGTCACCCTGCGAATGGCGTCGGTACGGAAATCTTGCCGTCGCAGCGTGGTGGGTACGGATCAGGTGATGTGCAGCGAGGCCAAATAATGTCGGGTGCAGCTGTCTACGAACGACTCGTCGAGTTAACCAGTACGGCGCGGTTTCTTAACAGGGTAGTAAAGAGGTCTCTGCAGGCTGGACTGAGATCGCCGATGAGAGACCTCCTGATCAGAGGTATGGCGTATTTGTGCCGCCTCCAGATCAAGAAACTGCAGCACCCAATGGCACCCTCCGCAAATACTCCAAGGTTACTGCTTCTCAGTCCCGAGCGATTCACGCGCGACATCAACGAACTGGCGGACACCAATAAATTTCAGATCTTCCTCGCGCCGCCGGCATGGCAATTTCGGTTGTTCAGCCTTTTTTATGATCGAGTCGACAAAGAGACTGAAACTGCCGTTGTGAGGCATTTAAGTCATTTGCGCCTGGAGGACTACGAACGGAGATTTCTGGGGTTTGCGATGGCACATCATCTGGACGAACCTGTGCTGATTCGCGCCCAAGATGATTTCAGAACATTTCTGGCGGAGTTCCTATCTCATCTTTACCGTTCGCTGCGCATTGACTGTGTTGCAGGCGTCAATTTCTGGTACCGCCAAGACGTCCATTGGGGAGTCGTTTCGAAACAGCTCGGCGTTCCATACATCGTATTTTTCAAGGAAGGATTTCGGACGGAAGCCGGAGATCAGCAACATATCATCGACCGGTGCAAATTACTGGGAGGAAAGTTCGAGGGCACTTATCTTGCGGCTCCCAACCCCGAAGTTTGGGGAGTTTTTCGGCGAGCGGGCTACGTTGACGAGACCAATTCCGGCTCCGTGGGCGCACCACGCATGGATGCCCTTGCCAAGGAGTTGAGTGGCGGGACACCGCCTATACCTGACAATGGCAGGCCGATGGTGACCTTGTTTTCATTCAATCCGGGCATTGGGCTCATAGACCTTGGTATTAAGGCTTGGCCCGACAACCCCGATGCAGGTTGGGGAAAACTATTCCGCGCAACACATGCTGCATTTGCCAAGATCGCCGTCAGTTGCCCCAAGGCTGACTTCGTGATCAAAGCGAAATGGGGTGGCAGCTGGATCGACAAGATCAGAGAAGCGATCAGAAGTGGAGGAGTCGACAGCGAGGACATCGCCAATTTGAGGATTGTGGCGGACGAGGATCCACTCGGCCTAATCCGGAAGTCCCGTGTCGTCTGCGCATTCAACTCAACGACGATGCTCGAAGCCGCCGTCATGGGCCGACCCGTAATCGTCCCTGAGTTCAGGGAAGAGATCGCTCACGACCTGCGGGGTTATGTCAAGTTTTCCGGAAGAGGCGATATCTTTGATATCGTCAATTCGTTCGAAGAAATGAAGGATTGCGTCCAGCAGCGGCTAACCGACTATCAAATTCCCGAACAAATCATGGCAATGAGACGGACCGAGTTCGAGAAATGGATTTCAAACCTGGACGGAACTGCAACAGAAAACTGGTGCCGCGTCATCGAAAGCGCGATCGGAAACTCTTTGACCCATGAGCATTCGAGAGCTGCGTCATCTTCTCCTGCGCTTTCCAGCGCCGTCGAGTAAGGCTCACGTCACCTCATTGTCGCGCTGATACACCACGTCCGCGATGAAATACTCGTGCCGTTCGTGGCGCTGCCGATCAATCTCTTTGTAACCGGCATCTGCCATCAGGCCTTCGATTGCTTGGAGGTTTTCGTTGCCATTGGTCTCAATACAAAAAGAGGAGGCCGACCGTTCCTGAAGCAGTCTCGTCGCGCCCTTCATCGCGTTGACCTCGAATCCATCGACATCGATTTTCACGTGGGTCGGCCTTGGAAGACCATACTCAAAGATAAGTTGGTCGAGTGAAACTCCAGGTAGCCATTGAGACGCGTGAACAGGATCCGTATCGCGACCTCCTAACGTGTAATTCGAAAGATCTGAATAACTGGTCTTGGTAACACCTGGTTTTGGGGGATTGTGGATGTACAGCCGTCCGTAGGAAGGCACGGCATCAATTCCCGCTTGAACCACTTCAAAGTTCTCCGGAGTACCAACCAAGCTGATTGACTTTAACAAGGTCTCGATACTTGGTGCATAGGGCTCGACAAAAACCGACTTCGCACCATGAATCACATGAGCCCCGATCCCGTAGATACCAATGGAAGCGCCCACGTCATAAAACACCTTGCAATTAGATGCACCTCGCAGCCACCGGTAAGTTAGATCGGCTGACGGATCAATGCCGAAATTACGAAATCGCCTCAATTCGCGGTACGACCGCACAACGAATGACATCGGTTTGCCATCGACCGGCTTGGTCGCAACCCACGATGCCAAGGACTGGTCGTAACGTAGACTACGGCCCGGCCCACGAAATTCGCAGGCAAGCCTCAACAAATTCCACTTTGGCCGCCATGATGGCGGAAGCATGGAAGAAATCGCCATGATCTGAACTCTTGTGGACCGGCGTCAGGACCGGGGACGGGAAAGAACCCGGCCCAATCGAGCACGAATTGTCCGCTTCCAGTGATTGACTAAAAATGCATCCTCAATGAGCCGGTGGGCAAGTTTAAATGCCAAGCGACCACTCTTGCGTTGGCCAAAGGTATGCATGTGATATGTGTCGCGAGGCCCCAAAGTCCTTGCGCCTATGCCCACGACCCGTAGCTGCTTGGGCGAAAGGCGGCTGAGATCTGAAGTGAAAACACGCAGAGGGGCAGCTTGTGCAGGGCCATCCCAACTTTGGGAACGGGTCCAATCAAGCAACATGACCAGGCGTACGCTGGGAGAGGGTTGATCGGGCCCATGGAATCCGCGGTCATCGAAGACCACAATGTCTCCCTTTTGTCCTTCCATGCGGCATCTCGTCGACAAAATCCTTTGCTTCTCCTCCGGGTCGTACAAGTCAATTTCTTGACCTTTCGGCGCCTTGAGCTTGTGTGTACCCAGACAAAAACAAAACGCACCTTCAACAGAGTCTGCCAAGTACAAAGCGGCGCCCACCCCGACGGGATCAGCCAACGCCTCAGCTGTGATCACGAAATCCGATTCTGAACGTCGAATGGTGCCGGGAGCGTAGTCTGCGTGGATTGGAAAATATACGTACTCCGTCGGGACGTCCTCCTTGATGAAGGCCTCAGACAGAACGCACTCGCTGTCCATGTACGCCTCGATAAAATCAATCAACCACTCATTCAGGCAGACGTCGACCGAATGCCCCCCGATCATGAATGGGTCAACAAGCTTCTTGCCATAATCTTTTCGGTAGTATCCGAAAGATCCGGCAATTGACGGCTTCTCGAGATAGTTTTGTGCACCATCTGCAAGAGCTGCAATATCATCCTCAGGAAAAACGCCCCGCAAAATGATAGCTCCAAATTTGTCCAGGGCTGCTAGCGCCTCTTTGCGATCGAAGCCGTCAATGGATACATCGAACGTGAGCGTCTCGTGCGTCACGTCACCTGAAATCGCTTGAGACGTATCGGTATCAAACATCAGGCGAAGTTGTCGTCTTGACCTGACAAGATGTCCTCGACCAGTTTGACATCCCAGAGTGTGTCGATACTAACCATCGGTTCGTCGATGATGACCGCACCCGTTGCCGCGCCTTTGATCGATCCATGATCGATTAGGCAGCCTCGAGTGATTGCGTATGCCGCCCCGTTGCGATGATAGACCAGCTCTAATTGCTGGCGAGCAATGATGTCGCCCCCTCTATCGTCATAGTAGTCGAGTCGCCCGCCATCGACCGTTAGTTGCTTCAATGGATGACTCTTGGAGTCCGTTTCGGAAACCGTCCATACCGCGTCCAGATTCTCGCGAACAAGCATTTCAATCGCAGAAACAACGTGCGCCGGTCGACGTAACGGCGATGTTGGTTGGAGCATCACGACGATGTCGTACTCAATACCATCAATGTTCTCGGTCGCAGAGAGTGCATGGGTGAGCACGTCCCAGTCACCGATCAAGTCACCTGATATTTCCTGTGGACGGGAAAAGGGTGCATCCAACCCTGCCGCAATTGCGGCAGGTTTGGATGCACCCTTTTCCCGTCCA
>DEAY01000257.1 GCA_002348345.1 Verrucomicrobia bacterium UBA2970 | reverse complement strand
GCCGCCTCTACTCGCCCCAGGAAGTACCGGTCCCAGGCTATCTTCCCGACACCCCGAAGGTGCGGCGGGAACTGGCGCACTACTACATGTCCGTTCGCCGGGCGGATGATTGCGTTGGGGAATCATTGAGGGCCCTGAATGATTCCGGTCAGGCCAATCAGACCATCGTCATCTTTCTCTCCGACCACGGCATGCCCTTCCCCTTTGCGAAAACCTGTCTCTATCACCATAGCACGCGAACCCCCTGGATCATCCGCTGGCCAAAACAGATTAAACCAGGAACCCATGACACCCAACACATGATCTCCGCACTCGACCTCTTGCCCACCCTTCTCGATATCGCAAAAATCAACCATCCACGAGGTCTCGAAGGCCGTTCGTTCTACCCGCTTCTTAAAGGACAGCAACAACCGGAAAGGGAGTTCGTCGTCAAGGAATACAATGAAAGTTCTGCACGTCGTCGTCACCCGATGCGGGCGATTCAGACCAAGCGCTTTAACTACATCTTCAACCCCTGGGCCGTTGGGGGACGACGGTTCCAAGCCGCCGCGCAAGGGACGCTCTCTTATCGGGAATTGGTGGCCACGGCTCAAACAGACCCCGTATGGGCCAAGCGACTCGCCCAATTCGAAACTCGAACCGTTGAAGAATTTTTTGATATCAAAAACGATCCCGACAACCTGCACAATCTGATTGACCGCCCCGAGTGGCAAGAGGAGATCGCCGCCCATCGCGCTCTCCTCGACCAGTGGATGAAACGAACCAAAGATCCTGTCTATGCCGCCTTTCAGAATCGTCTAGATTCAGATTATCTCGACGGCTATGTCGAAGCCATCCAGTCAGAGGCGTTTCGACGAGGGCAGGTCGCGAAACACCGGAAGCAAAACGAACCGCCCTCGTCCAGTCGTTGAGAACCACCGACGCGGCTCGCGATAAACCAAATCACAGACTAATGAACAAACCGATGAAACCATCCTGTAGCCTTCTTCTGGTGATCTCGCTCATCTCCGGGAATGCGGCGCCGCTGAAGCTGATCCAAGATCCCGACGCCCAAACCATCTCCGTGCTCCGCCCGGAGAGTGAGGCCCCCATCCTGGTCCAAAACGCTCGTTCGGATCACCGGCCATACTTGCACCCGATCCTAGCCCCGGACGGCAAGGGCGTTTTAACCCAATACAGTCCCTCACACCACAAGCACCAAACCGGAGTTTACTGGGGATTCACCCGTGTGAACGGTCGTGATTTCTTCCATCACCCATCCCGTGGTTACTGGGAACTCCAGGAGGCCAAGGTTCTCGCGGACGAGGGAGAAGTCGTTCAATGGGAGACGCTTTACCACCTTCTCGGAGAAGATGGAGAGGCGTTGATGGAGGAATCTCAGGTCTGGTCGATGAGGGACGCCGGCGACAAGTTTTTTATCGACTTGATTTGGACCGGCAAAGCGCACACCGACATCACCATTTCCGAATACCAGTATGGAGGACTCTTTGTCCGAATGCCGTGGAACGACCGCAAGAGAGGCGAAATCCAAAACAGCGCACGACAGAAGAATCAACGGGCCGAACAACAACGATCATCCTGGCTCAATATTGGCATGGAAATCGACGGAAGGGACGATTGGGGAAACATAGCCATTTTCGATCACCCCCAAAACGACGCCTACCCCACTCCATGGCGGGTCGACAAACAATTGGGAGCGGGACCCTCAGAAGCGATCTTGGGAGACTGGACCCTGTCGGCAGGTAGCCGCAAAACCTACAAACATCAACTCGTCGTCTATACCGGCCCGCTGGATGATGTTCAATTGAACGAGGACTGGAAAACCTACTCCGGGCAGCGATATGACATCGCTGCCTGGTTACAGGCCCGGGCGGAAGCCAAGGAAGCCGAGTTTCTCACCGGTGAGCAAGCCATCGCAAAAATGACCATCCCCGAGGGACTCGAAGTCAGCCTGGTGACCTCCGAACCGCAAATCACCCAGCCCCTCGCATTCTGTTATGACGACCGGGGCCGATTATGGATCGCAGAAAACCGAGACTATGAAACGCGCCGCTCCGGCTTCTCAAATGACGGGAAAAGTCGAATTCTCATCCTCGAAGATGAAGACGGTGATGGCAAAATGGACACCAAAAAGGTGTTCCTGGAGGGCATCCCCTTTCCTTCGGCCGTCGCAGTCGGATTTGACGGACTCTGGCTCGGGGCTCCCCCCAACCTTCTCTTTGTCCCCGATCGCGACGGCGATGATCGGGCGGATGACGCGATCGAAGTCAGATTGACCGGTTGGGGCATCAGGGATCGGCACGAAGTCCTCAACAGCTTTATTTGGGGACCCGACGGGTGGCTCTACGGCTGCCAAGGATTTGCCACACCCTCCACCGTCGGGAAGCCCGTCGACGGGGGACGCCTCTTCAAGAAAGGCGAGCCCTTTCCCACTGAGCAACCCGTCGTCGATGGAACGTTTATCGACGGTGGGGTGTTCCGCTACCACCCGACCAAGGAGCGGTTTGAAGTGGTGTCCCATGGGTTCAGTAATCCCTGGGGTTTGGATTTTGACGATCACGGTCAGGGGTTTATTTCGGCCTGTGTGATTCCCCACGCGTTTCACATTGTGCAAGGCGGCTTCTTTCATCGCCAAGGCGGAACCCACATTCATCCTTATGTCTACCAGGACATTCAGACCATTGTGGATCACCGTCACCGGTCCGCCCATGGGGGCGCACGCATTTATTTGGCGGACCTCCTTCCCGAGCAATATCATCACAAATTCTTTATGGCGAATATCCATGAGCATGCTCTGCTGGCAGACACCCTGGTCAAGAATGGCTCGGGATTCATCGCCAGACACCATGAAGACACGATTCTGGCCAATGACCCTCAATGGATCGGATTCAGTCTGGAGATCGGTCCGGATGGAGCGGTCTATATGTTGGACTGGCATGACGGCGATATTTGTGGCAACGACGTGCACGACAAGGATACGGGCCGGGTCTACCGACTCGCTCCCCCGAACACTCCTTATCCTACCCACTTCAATCTGAAGGATCTAAGCAACGTGGAACTGGCCGACATGCAGTTGCACGCGAACGATTGGTACGTCCGGCGAACCCGAGGGATTCTCCAGGAAAGAGCCGCCAAAGGAAAGGTCACCCAGCGCACCCACACCCAGCTCTGGAACCACTTCAAGCAGCAACCGGCAGCAGGGAGAAAACTGCGAGCGCTTTGGGCCCTGCACGTGAGCGGTGGACTCTCCCAAGAACAGTTGACCGGACTGCTGAGCCATGACGAGGAGTATATCCGTGCTTGGGCAATCCAGTTGCTTTGCGAGGACATGGCCCCGGGGCAGATGGCCTTTCAACGATTCGTCTCGATGGCCCGCAAGGATCCGTCTCCGGTGGTCCGCCTCTACCTGGCCGCCGCACTTCAGCGGATTCCCAAGTCCTGGATTTGGGAAATTGCCAGCGGTTTACTCAGCTGGTCCGATGACCGAGAGGATCACAACATTCCCAACATGATATGGTTTGGAATTGAACCGCGAGTCACCGACGATCCGGTCCGAGCATTGAGGATTGGCAGTGAGGGTAAGATCCCCTTGGTGACACGGTTTATCGCCCGACGCGCGACCGCTGGCCAGTTCCTGGATGCGGTCGTCGATGCACTCGTCCGAACCGATTCGGTCCCGCTGAGACAACTGATCCTTGAAGGACTACGTGATGGCTTGTTGGGACAGCGTGACCTGACGGCTCCGAAGGACTGGGCCCGCCTCGAACCCCAGCTCCTGGCCGACGAATCACTAAGAAGCCTGGGACTGCAAGTGGGTCAATTATTCGGCAGCGCGAAAGCGGGGAAGGCTCAGTTGACGGAATTGTCGGATCCTTCCACTCCGATGGATCGAAGGATCAGCATTTTGGAGGGTTTTGGCCAGGATGGATTTCCTCCGGCCTTCAACGCCATTTTCGCCGCCCTCGATGACGAGCACCTCCGCTCAACCGCCTTGAGATCTCTGGCAGCCTACAACCACCGAGGCATCGCCGAAAAGATTATGAGCGGCTATTCAAGCTATACGGCTGAGGAAAAGTCGGTTGCCGTACAAACGCTCGCCACTCGCCGAGACACGGCCCGCGCCCTTCTGTCCGGCCTGAGGGCAGGCATGATCCCACGCCGCGATATTTCCGCTGTGATTGCTCGTCAATTAAGACGGGTACTGGGACCTTCCTTTATTGATTGGTGGGGCCCCATGGAATCCATGGCTAAGGACAAACAGCTGACGATGGACCGCTATAAGTTCTTACTCACGGACGACTATGTCGCCCAAGCCAATCTGGCCCATGGGAAGGGGCTGTTTACCATGGTTTGTGCCACGTGCCACAAACTCTACGGCGAAGGCGGGGAGATTGGCCCCGACATCACCGGGTCGAATCGCGCCGACCTGGACTACATCCTCACCAATATGGTCGACCCCAACGGGGAAGTCGCTGATTCCTACAAATTGGTGACCATCAGCACTCAAGATGGCCGAACCTATGCCGGAAACATTTATAATGAAGACGATCAACGAGTCACCCTGAGAATCATTGGCCAGGACCTCATCATTCCAAAGTCAGAAATCCTCTCCCGCCAAGTTTCGGCCATGTCGATGATGCCCGAAGGCTTACTCGAAGCGCTCTCCGATCAGCAAGTCCGAGACCTCATCGGTTACCTGAGAACGACCCACCCCATTGAGTAATGACGCGGTGGCCCATATCCTTGGCTTTGATCCTTTGCACCCCGCTTTTCGGGGCATCGCACCGGCCCAATATCCTCTTCTGCATTACCGATGATCAATCGTGGGCACACACCGGCGCAAATGGGGATTCGGTCGTCAAGACCCCGACGTTCGATCGAGTGGCGGCGGAGGGGATCCGGTTCACTCACTCCTTTTCTGATGCCCCCACCTGCGGTCCTTCCCGCAGCGCGATTCTGACAGGTCAGCCGATTTGGCGACTAGAAGAAGCGGCCAACATCTGGAGCACTCTGCCGGCCAAGTTTGCAACCTACACCGGACAGCTCAAACAGGCCGGATATCGCGTGGGCTACACCGGCAAGGGATGGGCTCCCGGCCGCATTGCGCCCGGAGGCAGAACAGAAAACCCGGCTGGAAAAGCTTACACAGGGCGGAGAATCTCCCCTCCCTTTCGGGGAATCCGAAACGTCGATTATGCAGGAAACTTCGATGACTTTCTCTCGGGTTTAACCCACGAGGAACCATTCTGTTTCTGGCTCGGAACAAGCGAACCGCACCGGGCATTTGAGCGTGGCTCGGGCCGCAAGGCCGGGAAGGATCCCGCGAGGGTTGTGCTCCCTCCAATCTTTCCGGATCACGACGTGGTTCGGAATGATCTCCTGGATTATTTCGTCGAAATCGAGCATGCCGACACCATGTTTGGCCGTGCCATTGACAGCTTGGAACGGAGGCATTGGCTTGAGAACACCATGGTGGTAATCAGCAGCGACCACGGCATGCCATTTCCCAGAGGAAAGGCGACGCTCTACGATGATGGTACCCGAGTCCCAATGGCCATCCGTTGGGGGGCAGGTATCCAAAACCCCGGCCGGATCATTTCGCAGCCGGTGAACCTCAGTGCCTTAGCTCCCACATTCCTGGAAGCGGCGGGGCTTCCGGTTCCTCAGATGATGACGGCCCACAGTCTGATGGACCTTTTCCGCGATGAATCCCCATCCGAAGACCAAGCCGCGTTCATCGCATTGGAACGCCACAGCGGAGCGCGGGCCGGGGGTAAGGGCTATCCCAGTCGTGCCATTCGAACCCATGATTTTCTCTACATCTACAACTTCGAACCAAGTCGCTGGCCGGCGGGATCACCTGATCCTCAGGTCTGCAACCGATTGATTGCCTACGGCGAATATGATCCCTCTCCAACCAAGACGTTCATGATGGAGCATCAGCATGTGCATGGCCTAGCGGACCTCGCCGAACTCTCATTCGGCAAGCATCCAGCGGAGGAACTCTACGATGTCCGGAACGATCCTCACCAAATGCTGAACCTGACCGGTTCCCTCAAACACCTGGCCGCCCAACAAGCCCTTCGAGAGCGCTTATTCGAACACCTGCGCAAGACCAGAGACCCTCGCGTGGTGGGTGGTGCCGTCAACTGGGATTTTTACCCCCACTATGGCAACCGCACCAACCCGAACTGGGAGGTCACCGAAAAACCTCACTAACCCCATGATCCAACGCTTATGACCCTCTCACGAACAGTCATTCTCATCCTGGCAACGACGAGCGCTCTTCTGGCCAAACCGAACGTCATCGTGGTCATGACCGACGACCAGGGCTACCCCGAACTCTCGGTTCATGGAAACCCGATTCTCAAGTCGCCACACCTCGACCGTTTGCACAGCCAAAGTCTGCGCCTGGAGGACTATCACGTCTCTCCCATGTGCACCCCGACCCGCGGCCAGCTCATGACCGGATTGGACCCAGCCCGTAACGGGGCCATCAACGTGAGCAGCGGACGAGCCCTCCTGCGCCCGGAATTGCCCATCATGGCCAATTTTTTCGGCGACGCCGGATACGCCACGGGAATCTTCGGCAAATGGCATCTGGGAGCGAATTACCCGTTCCGCCCCGAAGACCGGGGCTTTGACGAGACCGTCTGGTTTCCCTCCTCGCACATTGGATCGGTTCCAGACTACTGGGGCAACGACTATTACGACGACACCTACGTCAACAACGGCAAGCTCAAGGCCTACCAGGGCTATTGCACCGACATCTTCTTCCATGAGGCAATTGAGTTCATGAAACAATCGGCTCAGGCCGGACAACCCTTCCTGGCCTACATCGCCCCGAATACGCCCCACGGACCGCTGGTGGCCCCGGAGGAAGATGAACGGGCGATCGAGAAGATTCTTCAACAACCCCAATTTTCAAAGATGAACCGGCAACTAAAACAGAGGCTGGCCGATTATCTTGGGATGGTCCGTAACATCGACACCAATATGGGCACTCTCATGGAATTCCTTGAGGAAGAAGGGTTACGCGAGGACACCATCCTCATCTTCAAGACGGACAACGGCAGCACCCACGGACCTCGCTACTTCAACGCGGGAATGCGGGGGCAAAAGACCGAGCTCTGGGAGGGCGGCCACCGAGTTCCCTGCTTGATTAGCTGGCCCAAGGGCGGCTTGATGTCTCCTCAGGGCATTCACGGCCTGACCCAGGTGCAGGACATCCTGCCAACGCTTTTGGACCTTTGCGATATCCCGTGCGATGCGAAGTTCGACGGAATGAGCCTCGCTTCGATTCTGCGGGGCAACGCCGTCGTTCCGGAAGACCGGATGTTGATCATCAACTACAGCCGAATGCCCAGCTTTGTGAACTACCCGACACCTTTCGCTCAAACGCTCATGTACCGGAATCTGGCCGAGGTACTCTGGAAACGCTGGCGCCTCTTGGAGGACCGAGAACTCTACAATCTTGAAACGGACCCCCTGCAAACGACGAACATCATCGACCAGCACCCGGAGGTCCTCGCAAAAATGCGGGCGCGGCTCAACGCTTGGTGGGATGACGTCGGCCCCGGGGCCAACGAGGTGCAACGAATCATCATCGGCAGCGAGCACGAGAACCCCTCGCGGCTGACCGGCTGCGAATGGCTCGATGTGTTCATCGACCAACAACGACAGATTCGAGTCGGCCAGGAGAAAAGCGGCTATTGGATGCTCGACGTCGCGGAGGACGGTGAATACGACTTTGAACTCCGCCGCTGGCCTCGCGAGATCGATCGTCCGATCACGGCACCCTCGGATCAGGGAAGCGGGGCCTTGACAATCACCCAAGCGAGCTTCTACCTGAGCGATCACCACCATCTTGCGATTGGTGACAAACGACCCTATGGTTTCGAAGGCCTCACCAAGACCGTTCACCCGGAGGATACCTCGGTGACATTTACAGCACAGCTCAAGAAAGGACCGCTCGCACTCCACACCTGGTTTCGCGGACCACAGACGACGCTCAGCGCCTACTACGTCTACGTGACCAGAAAGTAACGGGGAGACTTGTTCCCGCCACTCAAGGGGTCCACCGGGAATTTGTCCTTACGGATCGAACGGTCAATCAACCTTCTTTATGACTGAAATCATGAAACTCCCGATCGGTATTGGTTTACTTTTGTCTGTGGTCTTTGATTCGGCTTCAGTCCACGGGGAGGAGGACGACACCACGCGGGCGCCCAATATCATTTTTTTCCTGGTGGATGATCTTGGCTGGAGGGATCTGGGATGCTACGGAAGCGACTTCTATGAAACCCCCCACATCGACCGCTTCGCCCAGGAAGGGGTCAAGTTCACCAATGCTTACGCGGCCTGTCATGTCTGTTCCCCGACCCGCTCCAGCATTCTCACAGGGAAGTATCCTGCACGCAATAATATGACGGATTGGATTCCCGGCAGGAGGGACTTTCCCTTTCAGCAATACCTCAACGTGCCAACCGGCCAATTCCTTCCCTTTGAAGAAATCACCCTTGCCGAAGCCCTGCGCCATCACGGCTATACGACCGCTGCGGTTGGGAAGTGGCATCTGGGAAAAGCGCCCTCCACACCTGATGCCCACGGTTTCGATTGGCACATTCCCCGCAACTGGTCACGTGGCGCTCCCAATCGTACCTTCTATGCCCCCTATGAACTGGAAGGGCTCGAGGATGCTCCCAAGGGTGAGTATTTGACGGATCGGCTCACCGATGAAGCTCTGGGATTCATAGAAGCCAATCGGGAAAAGCCCTTCTTCCTCTACATGGCCCATTTCGCTGTGCATGACCCGATCCAAGGACGGCTTGATTTGGTCGAAAAATACGATGCCAAATTGAAGATCCAGCCATCCAAGACCGACCAGCCCTATCGACTCGAGGGGAATCCGGACGCCCACGAGTCTCTCGGTCGCGAGGAACTCGACCAATTGATCGAACAGGATGCTTGGAAAGGCTACGGGGTCCTCCCGCAACGGACCGTCAAGATCAAGCAATCCCAGGACAACCCCCAATTTGCCGGGATGGTCGAGGCCGTTGATCAAAGTCTCGGCCGGATCTTGACGGCCCTCGATGAGTGGGATCTCGAGGACGACACCATCATCATCTTCTTTGCCGATAACGGCGGCATGGCCGGCATGAATGTCGGACGGCCGACGCGAACCGTATCGGAGGAGCAACTGGACGTCGCCTTCTCGACTTCCGTTCTTCCGCTGCGAGGTGCCA
>DEAY01000356.1 GCA_002348345.1 Verrucomicrobia bacterium UBA2970 | reverse complement strand
CCTTGAGGTGTCCATTAGGAAGGCATTCCGTCGCCCAGCCTCTGGACCGAAAGGCCCCCTCGAGGTCTTCCGCGCGAGAGGCAACGACCACTTCAGAGGCACCTCTCCGTTTTGATTTGAGGGATTCCAACCGGTCATGAACGAGAACCTTACCCCGGGCAATGATGATGATCTGCTCGCAAATGCGGTCCACGTCGTGAAGGAGGTGGGAGGAGAGTACGACCGAGATCCCGTGAATGGTCCACAGCCCTTGGATCAGCTCGAGAATCTGGGCTTGGCCCTTGGGGTCGAGTCCGTTGGTTGGCTCGTCGAGAAAGACCAGCTCGGGATCATGAACGATCGCCTGGGCGAGCTTGAGGCGTTGTTTCATTCCGGTCGAGTAGGTGTCGATCTTCCGGTAACGCTCTTGTCCCATCCCGACGAAATCGAGCATTTCATGGGCTCGCTGCCGGGCCGCTTTGAAGGGAAGTCCGCTGAGTTGGGCACAGTAGGTCACGTATTCGCAACCCACCATTCCGGGGATGTGGCAATCCTGCTCGGGGTTGTAACCGACTCGCTTTCGGATTTCTCGTCCCTCGCGGCCGACCTCCTTTCCCAGCAGTCGGGCGTGGCCGTCGGAGAAAGGAATGAGCTGCAGCAGGCACTTCATGAAGGTGCTTTTTCCGGCACCGTTAGGTCCAAGGAGTCCGATGGCTCCTGGGGCGACGCGCAACGAAACATCCCTCAGCGCTTGATGGGAGCCAAAGGACTTGGACAAGCTCATTGTCTCGATGACCGGTTCGCTCATAGGCTTCGAGTGGTTCGCCCTAGTGATTCAGCGTCGTCCCCTTGGTCAGGAGCGTTTCCGGAATAAAGCGGTTCGCCAACGAATCAATCGCCGACCGCGCATCGTTCATGACATACGCTATTTCAGTCTCGAGTGGTTGATCAAGAGAGACACTCCACTCCTCAATGGTTTGTCCGGTCGCTTGTTCAAGCACCTCCCCTCCGGAGAGTTGAATCACTTTGGTAAACCACTGGGTGGATGGGTGAGGGGGGGGCGGTCGTTGCATCACGAGATGGGGCAGGACGGTCAACGCAGCGACGATTGCGGCCACCGCCAGGGTGGTTCGCCAAAGCCACCGGGGAGGTGCCGCCGGTTGGGGCTCCGTCGTGGCCGTCTGCCTCACGGCGGCCATGATTCGTGTCCCGAGGAAGGGTGGGGGCTGCGTCGCTTGCCTTCGAGCTTCGTGGCTGAGTTGTCGGGTCAGGCGGGATTGGGTTCCATAAAACTGCTGACAAGGCGCACAGTGCCGAAGGTGGTGCTGCACGGGGGGCGGGAGCGGTGTCTCATCGTCGAGACGGCGCGCCATCTCTCGCTTGGTAAACCAGCACGTGATCATTTTCATCAAGGCTTGCGACTAGGGTTTTCCGTCTTCCCTGAGGGACGGGATGCCTGAGGGTCCAGTTGTTTGGCCATCTTGGTCCGGGCCCGGTGGAGCAATACTCGCACGCGTAGCTCGTTGGTCCGCATGACCTTGGCCGTTTCTCCGATCGAAAACCCTTCTCCGTAACGTAACCACAAGGCCTCGAACTGACTGGGTTTGAGCAAGCGTCTGGCTTTGTGCCAAAGGGATTGCGCCTGGTCTTTTTCTTCGAGCGCCAACGATGGATCTCGCTCATCAACCTCCTTTTCAGGGGTGAGCTCAACGGTGGCCCGCGCCGAGCGATAGTGGTTCATCGCGGTGCGTTTCGCAATGGTAAAAAGCCAAGTGGTAAACTTGTACTGGGGGTCGAATCGGTGAATGTTCTTGTAGGCCTTAATGAAGGTCTCTTGAGCGAGGTCTTCGGCATCTTGTCGGCACCCCAGCATTTTGTTGAGAAAGTTAACGATTCGTTGTTCGAATTGATGAACCAGATGCTCGAAGGATTCCAAGCAACCTTCCTGGCATCGAAGCGCCAACTCCTCGGCGCTCAATTCGACCGGTTTGGGATCTGCTGAAGGGGCCTCAAGCATCAGATGCGATGGATCGCTTAAGGAGAGAATCGTTTCAATGTTTCCATGGCGCGTTCGAGTGGGAGCTCGAGTTTGAGGGTCACCATCGCCTCGCCACTGGAGACGTCGATCGCCTGCGCCAACTCGGTCAGCCGTTCATCGGCGTTACTCAGTAAGACGAGGGACAGCATGCCCTGGACCACCGAGTGGATTTGTTGACTGGTTTTCTTGTCCTTTGTTCGAAGCTCCACTTGCAGGAGAACACTCTTGTCGGTCTCACAAACCGCCAACCGACCACCATTGGACATTTGCAGGATCCGGGCCTGGGGCGGGACCGAGGCGAGCTCACCCAACCCATCCGCCACGGCGAGAAAGATAATCGTGTTGGGAAGATCGGGATAGTGCGTGAAGGCCTCGGCTTCCAGGGCCCGGGTTTGACTTTTGGCGAGGAGTTGCTGGGCCGCCTCGATTTGCTTTCGAGATTTTCCAAGCAAGAATCGGCCCTCCGGTTCGAGTGCGATATAGAGTTCGCCTCCAATCGAGTAAAGATGCTCGATCTGAGACTTGATGGGAAGAATCTCCAAGGGACCGAAGCCGGTATCGATTTTCGACTCGAGGAGTTGATGGAATTCAGCCTGCAGCGCTCCGCCGGTTTGCAGAAGGAGCACGGCGGCGGTATCGGGTTGAGACTGATAATCACTCCCGAAGGCGGTGATCGAATGAATTTGCTTCCAATCGAGGTCGAAATCAAAGTCGCGCTTCAAGTCGGTCTGGATCTGCTCTTTTTGGCTGGCGATCAAGGTTTCGTTGACGAACCTGCCGATCCGGGTGCTGAAAAAACTCTCGAGATCGAGGTGGAGGAGCCATTTGGTGTCCCCCGAGACCTTCAGGTCTTTCAGGGGACTCGCAAGTACCTGGAGGAGGAGCCCCAGGCACAGGCCGATCGTGGCGAAGGTCGAGCAATACGTTTTCATTGGTTCCGTCCCATGACTTTTACGGGATCAAGGGCAGTGTGTTCGACTGCCAACTGTGGTTCTTTGTTGTTGTAGGTTCACCCGCCCAAGGCGTTTTGTTACAGATTGACTCCAGTTTTCATCAAAGCCGGTCCGGGGAACGGGTCCCGGGAGGGCGCGCTGACCTGGCGGAATTTACAAGCTCGTTTTCGCTCACGCTTTTGGTAGGTTCTGGAAACTAGGCTAAGTTGAAGGGCGAATGCGAGTCATTGGAAATATAGAAGGGTCGTCTGCGGCGCAGCGTTTCGTCGACTATACGTATGTGCAAGGGGTGGAGTGTCGCGCCGATCACGGTTCGGGGGATCGATTTGAGATTCTGGTCTATGAAGAGGATCAGTTCCAGGCCGCGCAGGCGATGCTGAACGAATTTGTCTTAAATCCAGGGGATCCGAAATTCGCTGCGCAGGCGAGCAAGGCGGCCTCCCTGCGCCAGTCCAAACTGGAGGATGAAGAACGGTATCGGGAGCGGGTGAAGGGGCGGGGGGAGATGATCAACACGCTGAATCGGGCCGGATCAGGAAAACTGACGTTGGGGCTCATTGGGGTGTGCATTGCCGTGTTTGTGCTGATGAATCTCAGCGATCACCTCTGGAATCGAATCTTCTTTACCCTTTCGATCTCAAATTTCCGGGTCGGTGGAGGAGGGGTTGGCCTTCCGGAGGTGCTCCAGGGCCAGATTTGGCGATTGGTCACTCCCATCTTCATGCACGGAAGTTTTCTCCATATCTTTTTTAACCTTTGGTGGTTGAAAGATTTGGGCGGCGTTCTCGAGTGGCGTTTGGGGTGGCGCCCGTTCTCGATCCTGGTGATGGTGATCGCGACCGGCTCGAACCTCGCCCAGTACTATGTCAGCGGTCCGGCGTTTCTTGGGATTTCGGGGGTGGTCTTTGGGTTGCTGGGGTTCATATGGATGAAAGGGAAACACGATCCCAATTTCGGAATCCAACTCCCCCAGGTGGTGGTTTTCATGATGCTGTTGTGGTTGGTCTTGGGCTACACCGGAACGCTTGAACGCGGGGTGGGGCTGAGAATCGCCAATACCGCCCACAGTGCGGGATTGGTGATGGGAATGCTTTGCGCGTTCCTGCCCTACTGGGACGGGACTCGTCGATAAAAAGAGACCTGCGCCCCGAGACGGTAGCGCAGGTCTTGGTCAGTAAGCCGTTTTCAGTTGCTTGGCTCTAGCGCCCTCCGCCGGGTCGCTCTTCCCGAGGTCGAGCGATGTTCACGGTGAGGGGACGGCCTTCAATTTCTTGTCCGTTGAGCGCGGCAATGGCCTTGTTGGCATCCTCCTCACTTCCCATCGTGACGAATCCAAAGCCACGAGGGCGTCCGGTTTCGCGATCAAGGATGATTCGAACTTGCATCACGTCTCCGTAGGGAGAAAAAACATCAAGAAGATCGGACTCAGTGAGTTTAAAGGAGAGGTTTCCAACGAATAGTCGAGTTTCCATCAAGGTATATACGGTGATTTGTGGCAGAGACTTCCGCTCTGAAGGAGTTCCCGACCGCCGGGTCTCAAACTACCACCGGTGAAAACCCACGTGCTAGTCTCCTCCCTCGAAGGGAGCGTGTCTGCCGCATTCGAACCTTACAGTCGCGTAGAACGTTGTAAATGTAAAACCCTTTTTGCATCGATCCTCCGGTTGAGTCAAAAAGGATGACTCCGGCAAGAGACAGGAATGCCGATCTGTCCGAGGGTTGGGGCGTAGCGGTTGCCTGGGATGCAGCTGTTCGAATCCAGTCGAGGGCTGGGAAGGGAAGCGTTGTCCAACCAAAGAGTTGAATGGGGTGTGTTGTCCCCTTCTGAGGCTGTTCAATCGGCTGGCGGGAACCCACTAGACCGCCGCGATTCTGAGGTCGCAGGCGCACTCCACGTGTTTCGTTTGGGGAAACATATCCAGCGGGGTGACCGAAACGAGTTGGTAGGGGCCTCGGTGACACAGTTCGGCCAGGTCTCGGCAAAGCGTGGCCGGATGACAGGAAAGATAAATGATTTGATGGGGGCGGTGGGTTTTCAGGGTGTGCAGGAGATCGAGGGCGCATCCCCGGCGAGGCGGATCCAGGATAACGCTGGTCTGGGTTGCTTCATATTGATGGATCACCTGGCCGATGGCTTCTTCCGCGGGGGAGGCGATGAACTCGCCATTGATTCGATCGCGCTGAATGGCGTTTTCCCGAGCCGCTTGAATGGCTTTCTTATCAATCTCCACGCCGGTAAACCGTTCGACGAGATCCCCCACTTCAAGGCAGAAGAAGCCTGCCCCGCAATAGAGGTCGAGAAGGTGGGTGGAGCCGGAGTCGCTGAGGAGTCTTCGAACGGTGGCCACCATCTCGGGGAGGAGGTGATAGTTGACCTGAAAAAACGAGTCGGGTGGCAAGACCCAATCATCGGGCATCATCCGGAGATTGAACTTGATCCCGTTCTTTCGTGGGGGATCCTGCCGGACGGTTTGAAGTTGCTCGTTCAGCGCGGGTTCCGCGATATGGCAATGGTCCACATCTACGACGAGTCGATTATCGTGGCGGAGGAAACCGACGCTCATTCGTTGCGTTCGCTTGCTGTACTGGGTGCGCACGAGAATTCGGTTCCGATAGCCGTAGGGAGTTGGCGAAGGGATCGGCGCTTCAATGGGAGGATTGGCAAATCCTCCGATTCGTTTGAAGAGATCGATTAACTGTTTTCGCTTCGTGCTCAGTTGGACCGGATAGGAGAGGTGTTGGTATTGGCAGCCCCCGCACGCGGTGAAGTGGGGGCATCGTGGGGTGGTTCGCTCGCTGGATGGATCTCGAATCTCAAGCAAGCGACCGCGTGCAAAGCTCTTTTTAACCTCGGTAACCTCGAGTTCGACGTTCTCCCCAATGGCGACAAACGGGACGAAGACGACGATTCCCTGGTGATGGCCGACCCCTTCGCCTCCGAATGCGATATCATCAATTCTCAGCGAGATGCGGTCACCAGGCTGAAGAAACGATTGGGCGTCGGGACGGGTGGAGTCTGAATCCAACAAGAGGTTGGTTTCGGAATCGGTTCGGTGCTTTGAGCGGGGCACAGGTGAGCCAATGGGTTAAAAAAAGAATCCGGAAACGAATGGCGTTTCCGGATTCCAGTGGAACGATTAATTCTCCTAGTTGTGAGGGACTGAACGGTAGTGCTCCTTGAGGAGGTCGATCCCAAAATCGCCAGCGAAATCCCGCCAGGTGGCGTGGACGTGATTGGCATCGTTTTGGATGTTGTCGTATTCGAGGAGAAACGTGGGGCCCTGGACGCTGTAGTAGTGGGCATCCCCCAATTCCAGGCCTCCCATCCACGCAAAATAGATGTTTTCGATCCCGGCACCCTCGATCGTCTCGAGATCCTGTTCGGCAAGTTCAGGGCGGTTGCGGTGAGCATATTGTTCGATGATTTCCATCAGGAGCTCCTTTTGGTGCCAATTCAAAGAGGTCGACCGAATGCCCTTGTGCTTGAGGGGGCCGACTTTTCGGTCGGCAGAGGTAAAGATATCGCGAGGGGCGTCTTTGCCAACGTGGGCGGTCTTCAATTGATTCTTGCGAAGCGATTTGACCAGCTTTCGGGCGGTATCCTCCTCAAGGCCCAAGACGCGAAGCCCTTTTCGGGGGCCGGATTTGACGTGAGCCGGATTCGTTCCGTAGAACGAGGGGGTGCCGGAAGCAAGATGGCCGTTGACGATGGTGTAATTGAGGGAGAGATGATGCCCCTCGAAGCGCCAACCCCAGGTGCCACTTGAGGACGGAGTGCCAAAAATGCTCACGTGATAGAGGGCGGGATCGCGGGAAAAACGCCGCCCGGGACCTTCCATCTCCTGGAGGATCTTCTCCAGCGTCATGATGGTCATCGCCTTTTGCTGGCCGTCTCGGCTCATCCCGGTGCAGAGGAGGGCCATGGCCAGGGTGGCCTGTTCCGACTGCATCTTATTGAGCGGAAGCCCTAGTCTCTCCTTGGGAATAAAATGCCAGTTAAGGCGTTCATCGTTTCCGAAATCAAATGAAGCGACGGCGCGTTGTTCGTCGCTCAGCGCATTGAGGAAATTGGTGGCGGCACCGACCATCTCATCGGCCGCCTGGTTGGCGGTCAGACGGGAGGGATTGGCGAACAGCGTGGCGATGAGGGTGGACAGCAGGAGTGCTCTTGGGACCGTGTTCATGGGGGAACGATTTGCGATCTCACTGGAAAAGGCAATGCCTAATTTGGAAGACAGGCCTGGGTCTCCGGTTGGAGCCTTGGACCGGTGGGCGCGGTCAGGCGGGCGAGGGTTCATGAAGGAGCCTCTCGCCAGAAGGAGGGATGCCCCCCCGGGGGTGAGCCGAGGTGAAACGAAGGAGGTAGCGGAACATCCTTCTTGTTGGAACTCCTCAGGCAGGCTAGGGTCTGGCCTTCAGAGTGGCCAGGTGACCCAGGCACCATGGTCGAGGGCTGTGTCGATGAGTGATCCGATCCCACCCACCAATCCCAACCGTTTGGATGACGTGTTTGTTCAGTCACGACGGGAATTGGTCTCGATCCTCCTGATCTGGTTGGTGTTCGCCGGTTGGGTGATCGCGGCGTCCGACCTCCTTGCCTATGACGATGCTTCGGAGGGTGTTGATTTGGTTTTTGGGATGCCGGCCTGGGTATTCTGGGCGATTGGACTTCCATGGATCGGGGCGAACGGGGTGATTTTTTGGTTTTGTCTGGGGTTCATGAAGGATCAATCTCTGGAATCAGAGGAGACGTAGCTCAATGGATCAGAGCGGGAACGTGATTCATCTGGTTACGAGTGCGCAAGGGGCCACCAACGCGGCCCTGGTCACCTTTGGAATCTATCTATTGTTCGTGTTTTTCCTGGCATGGCTCTCGAGCCGGGTGCGGAGTCGCAAGGAGTTTGTCAGCGAGTATTTCCTGGGGAGTCGAGGCTTGGGGGTTTGGGCCTTTGCTCTGACGTTCGCGGCGACCAATGCGTCCGGGGGGAGCTTCATGGGGTTCCCCGCTTTGATCTATACCCACGGGTGGGTGCTGGCGCTTTGGATCGCAAGCTACATGGTGGTGCCCGTGGTCACCACCGGTTTGCTGGCCAAGCGATTGAACCAGGTGGCCCGACGGGCGGGGGCCGTGACCGTGCCCGAGATCCTCCGGGAACGGTTTGGGTCTCCCGGGGTGGGTTTGGTGGCGACCGGGTTGCTTACTTTCTTCATGTTCTTCTATCTTCTGGCGCAGTTCAAAGCCGGGAGCAGCATTTTGGCGACGCTGCTTGGGGAGATTGCTGTTTTCCAGTCGGCTGTGGCTTGGGTCGCAGAATGGCAGCAAGGCGTGCCTTTGTTCGAGGCCGCCGAGCCAGACTATTTGCTGTGTTTGTTGGTGTTCTCGGGGACGGTGATCGCCTACACGGCTTACGGCGGGTTTCGCGCGGTCGTTTGGACGGATGTCATGCAGGGAATCGTGATGGTGATCGGCGTGGGGATCATGTTTTTCCTCGTCCTGCAGCAGACCGGTGGGCTGGGGAAGGCGACTCGGTCGGTGGCCGAGATGACGCCGCCCGATCATGGTGAGATTCGGATCCGACTGACCGAAGCCCTTGACCGAGACGTGGTGCTCCGGAAAGGGGCTTGGCTCGAAGTGCTCGAGGAAGGCCGCAGAGAAAGCATGGTCCGGACGAAGCGGTTGACGCGAATCCCAGCCGATACGCTGGAACTCGAAGAGATCCCGGCCCTGATTGTGACCACGCCGAGTGAGATTCAACGAATTGATCCGGATCCCCTGGCCGTCCCGGTTCAGACGGAAATCACGGTGCGGACTCCTTATGAAAGCGGCGCTGGGAAGAAAGGGGCCTATGTGTCCGCGCCGGGGCCTTCGGTGGAAGGAGATGTGGGCTTTCTTTCACTGGGGATGGCCCTCAGTTTCTTTGTCTTTTGGTCCTTCGGTGGTGCGGGCCAGCCCAGTAACATGGTTCGTCAGATGGCGTTCAAGGACGCCCCGACCTTGAGGCGCTCCATCATGATGGTCTCGGTTTATTATTCCCTCATTTATTTTCCGTTAGTGATCATCTTCTGCTGCGCTCGGGTAATCGTTCCGGGCATGGAAGTCGATCCTGATCGAGTCATGCCAGAGACGGCCCGAGTGCTCGCGTCCGTCGCCGGGGCGCCTTGGCTCGCAGGGTTGATCGTGGCGGCACCCTTCGCCGCGGTCATGTCGAGTGTCGACAGTTTTCTCTTGATGGTTTCATCCGGGTTGGTTCGTGATGTTTATCAGCGCAATATCAACCCCGGCGTGAGCGAGCGGCAAATGAAGATATTGACTTACGGGGTGACCAGTCTGGTAGGGATCGCCGCCGCGCTGGCGGTCCTGAATCCGCCTCAGTATCTCCAGAACCTCATCGTGTTCTCGACGGGAGGCCTGGCGGGGTGTTTTCTGGTGCCGATGGCGTTGACGCTCTTCTGGCCGAGGATGACTCGTGCCGGGGTTGTTGCCGGCATGCTGGGCGGGTGTGGCACGCACTTGTTGCTTTATATCCTCGGTTATTTCGTTCATGGACGCTTTGCGGTGTATTCCTTTCTTGGCCTGGAGGCCTTTATCTGGGACATGGTCGGGGCGGGAATCTGTTCCATTGGGGGCAGCCTCGGCTCCCGTCCGCTTCCGGTGGATCTGGTTTGTCGGTTCTTTGGAAGCGTTTCAGATTCGCGGAGGAACACCGGTTGAGCGCGAATAGTTTTTCGCTTTTCGACTTTTCGTGGCCATGACTGGCCCTCTAAGTTCTTCCCGTGATCGCCTTGGTTGATTACGGATCCGGGAACATTCGAAGTGTTCACAAGGCCCTGCTCGCGGTGGGGGCCGGGGTCTCTTTGGTGAAGCATCCCGAGGATCTTTCCCCTGATGTCCGGGGGATGGTTTTACCGGGGGTGGGCGCTTTCGACGACTGTGTTTCGGCGCTGCAACGACAGGGGTTATGGCCGGTCATTGAGCAACACATCCAGTCGGGAGGTTATTTCCTGGGAATCTGTGTGGGTTACCAGGCCTTGTTCCAATCGAGCGACGAATTCGATAGTGGGGCTGCCGGGTTGGGGGTTTTTGATGGCCGGGTGATTCGTTTTCCAGAGACACCGGGTTTGAAGGTTCCCCAGATCGGCTGGAACCAGTTAGAACTGAGTCAGCCAGACTGCCCGTTATTTGAGGGGGTTCGTGAGGGGAGCTATGCCTATTTCGTACACAGTTATCATCCGGAACCGGCGGATTCGAGCATTGTCGTGAGCTATACGGACTACGGTCGGCGATTCGCCTCGGCGGTCTGGAGGGGGCGTGTTTTTGCCACTCAATTCCATCCGGAGAAGAGTCAGGCGGTTGGTCTGAAAATCCTGAGAAACTTCGTCGATTTGGTGAAGAAGGAGACGGGTTAGATCCGGCTTGACCGGGAGGAGCTTCCGCTCCGGTTGCGGGTGGCTCTTTCATCACCTTCGGTCGGTTTCTTGAAAGAAACGGATGGCATGATCGTCGGGGTAGATGTCGAACCGGTTCAGGGATTGGGGGCCGTTTTGTCTTCGTGTGGAGGGGGGAGTTCGAGGATTTCGATCTCCTTGAACGCGATTTCCATGCCGCTGCCCGCTTGCAACTGGAGGGCGATAACCCCGGTTCGAGGGGTGCGAGGGTCGGTTTCCGTGAAGCGGGACGCCAGTTGGCCATTCAGACGGATTTCCCCAGTGTCCCCCAACATCTTGATTTCGTAGGCATTCCAGTCGTCCTTTCGGTAGGAAGCCGCGATGATCGAAGGTTCGGCGGCCACGAGGGTGCCTCGGCCCTTTTCCTCATAAAAGGTTCCGGTATCGCCGCCTCCGATGTCCGCTTGGTAGCCGGTCACGAGAAACTCATCCGGCCGGCCGATGGGACGACTTCGGAACTGAATCCCGCTGGCGCCATCGGTTAGTTTGAATCGGACGCGAAGGATGAAGTGCTGATAATTTCCCTTGGCAATGAGAAACGTATTGCGGTTCAGCCCTTTGGGTTTTGTGCTGCCCACGATGATCCCATTGATGACCTTCCAGTGAGCGGGGTCCCCAGACCATCCATTGAGGGTGGTTCCGTCGAAGAGGGAGCGAAACATGTCCTCCTGGGCGTTGGAAGAAGTGCTAAGGGAAGCCGTGAGAAGAAGGGCGACGAACCCCCAAGGGATAAGCTGAGAGGGCGTGTGCGGGATGCGGGCGTTTTTCATGATCGGCAGAGCGTTGGCTGAATGAATGGAAACGACGGTCCTCGAATCGACTCGAGGGAATCCTGCCAGGAATTCCTTGAGGGGCAACCCCACAGGAAGGCATTTGAGTCAGTGGGGAACCCGGGTTGGGTTTCACTGGGTGGCGAGGGTTGGCGGGACTGGGTCCGCGCTGCTGAATCGGAGGCTTGTGGCCGGGGCAGGCCCGGATGGTGACCCCGGAGAGAAAGTGAGATTTCGGCTCTTGTCTGGGTCCTGAGCCTTGTGGTACCGTTCCTCGGAGAACGAAACCGAACTGAATTTAATTGAGAAAAACCATTATGGCACACGAGTTACCCGCCTTGCCTTACTCGACTGACGCGCTTGAGCCGCATATCGATACCCAGACCATGGAGATTCACCATGGGAAGCATCACAACACCTATGTGACGAAGCTCAACGCAGCGCTGGAAGGCAAACCGGAATTGGAAAGCAAGTCGATCTGTGAGTTGCTGGGTGATTTGGATGCGGTGCCCGAGGCGATCCGGGGGGCGGTTCGGAACAACGGCGGTGGGCACGCCAATCACACGTTCTTCTGGAGCATTTTGGGGCCCAACGCCGGCGGGACGCCAACCGGTGCGCTGGCCGATGAGATCAACGCTACTTTCGGGAGCTTTGATGCATTCAAGGAGGCCTTTGAAAACGCCGGTGCCACGCGGTTTGGCAGCGGATGGGCGTGGCTCTTCGTCAACCAGGACGGGAAGCTTGAAGTCGGGTCTTCTCCCAACCAGGACAATCCCGTGATTGAGGGGAGGGGCCAGGCCATTCTCGGATGCGATGTCTGGGAACACGCTTACTACCTGAAATATCAGAACCGCCGTCCCGATTACCTCAAGGCGTTCTGGAATGTCGTCAACTGGGACGAGGTGAATAAGAACTACGAAAACGCGAAGAGCTAGCGCGCGTTTCTTCAAGGATCAAACATCAAACGGCCAAACCACCTTCCGCATTGCGGGAGGTGGTTTTTTGGTGTGGATCCTTCCCGTCGAGCGACTTGTCAGACCCCGGGGAATCGCTATGATGCCCACGATTTCATGGAATTCCTGGATTACCTCGTTCTGGTTGTTTATTTCGGCGTGATGTTGCGCATCGGGCAGGTCGCCATGCGCCGAGTCAAAGCCCAAGAAGATTACTTTCTGGGGGGGCGTTCCTTTGGTCGGTTCATCCAAGCCTTTGCCGCCTTTGGGGCGGGGACGGGTTCCTCGGATCCGGTGAATACCGCGCGAACGAGCTTTACCAATGGGATGAGCGGGATTTGGAGTACCATGTCTTGGCTCTTTGTGACGCCATTTTATTGGATCACGGCGGTCTGGTATCGCCGGATGCGGCATTTGACCTTGGGGGATTGGTTCGTGGAACGTTATGAGTCGCGCTCCATGGGAGCGGCTTACACCGCGTTCGGTATCCTCTTTTACATGGTCTACGGCTCGATGTTGTTTTCGGCCATTGGGAAGGTGGCGGCACCTTTGTTGGGGGATACCGTGAGGCTGGGAGGCGGTGAGGTGGCCTTGGAGTACATCCTCGTTCCGATCATTGCCGTGATCGTCATTCTTTACGGTGCCTTTGGTGGGTTGATGGCCGCTTATTGGACGGATGTCCTCCAGGGAATCTGCATCATTGTGCTGTCGGTGCTGTTGATCCCCTTTGGATTGAATGCCCTCGTCGAACGCTTTGGCGATCCCTCCGCTCAAGGCATGCTCGATGGCTTTGCCATCATGCACGAACAATTGCCGGCCTCGATGTTCACCCTCATTGGATCGGTTAACGCGAGTGATTTTCCGTTGCACCGAATCATAGCGGTGACCGTGATTTCGCTCATCGGTATCGTCGTGCAACCGCACTTTATTGCCACCGGAGGGGGGTCGGCAAAAACCGAATCGCACGCTCGGGTCGGCCTTGTGGCAGGCAACCTGGCGAAGCGGTTTTGCACCATCGGGTGGGCGCTCACCGCGCTGATTGTTCTGGCACTGTTTGCCGATAACCCCGAAGTCGTTTCGGATCCGGACAAGGCGTGGGGCATCGCCTCCCGGGAACTTCTCCTTCCTGGCTTACGGGGACTCATGTTGGCATGTTTGCTGGCCGCGCTGATGAGTTCGGTGGATTGCTACATGCTGGTCTCTTCGGGGTTGCTGATTCGCAACGTCTACTTGCCCTTCGTCAATCCTCAAGCCAGTGAAAGACAATGTTTGAGGTTGGCCCGCGTGACGGGGGCGGTGGTGGTGGTGGGCGCGGTGGTGTTTTCCTGGTCAATGATGAACGTGTTTCAACAGTTGCAACTGACCTGGATCGTGCCGGTCTTGTTCGCGGCGCCGTTTTGGATCGGCATGTATTGGCGTCGCGCCACGACCACCGCGGCCTGGTTGACCATCGGGTTCACGGCCTCGGTGTTTTTCGTGATTCCTTGGCTGGCGCCAAGGTTGATTCCTGATTTGAGGACGAGCGAACGATTCTCGCAGGCGACTCACTTGGTGACCACGACCCTTCATCGAGAGGCAACGCCGGCCGATGTCCGTCGGCGGCAGGCGCAGATTGCCGCCTGGGATCAGCGTGCCGCATCGCTTTCGCTGAGGGGAACGGCAGCGGAACGGGCAGAGGCGATGAGGGCTCTGGGCGCTCGACCGACTGCTTTGGGATTGGGCGAAACGATGGAGCAAGTTCGTCGCACTGGAGGGCGGGCCATTTATTGGTCCGGAGGAATCAAGCCGATTGAAACCCTCCGTCTCCGTGAGGTTTCGCGTTCCAACGATGGGAACGTCTCGATGCTCGTCCAAGCCTATGACGGCCCGATGCAGGGTGAGGGGAATTTCAATCTGGATTTTATGATTTATGATTTTCTGGGCGTGGATCTTCAGGGGAAATCCGACTCCATGTTGGCGACCATGGAGCTCCCTCCCAAAATCATCGCGCCGTTTTTGGTGATGCTTGGTTTGAGCCTCTGCTCACGACGAAATCGGCCGGAGGTGCTTGATCGCTACTATGCCAAAATGAAGACCCCGGTGGAGGAGGATCCTGAGGCCGACGCTCGGGCCTTGACCGCCGCGTTGGAGAATCCCAAGCGATTGGAGTCTCGAAAACTTTTCCCCGGCACCGACTGGGAGTTTTGCCGCCCTAGCTGGGCGGATGTGTTGGGGTTTGTGGCGACGTTTGCGCTCTG
>DEAY01000300.1 GCA_002348345.1 Verrucomicrobia bacterium UBA2970 | reverse complement strand
CGCTCCTCTAAGAGGTGGAAGCCCTTTCTGCCCCCAACGACTTGCTCACAACCCTCACAGCGCTTCTGCTCATCACTGCGGCCTCGTCGCTGAGCGTTGTCTTCGCGCTTGCGGAATCATCGCTCTTCTCGCTCTCTCCCTGGCAGACCAACCGCCTGGCGGAACAGTCCCCTCGCCTCGAGCCCTTCCTCGATCAATTGCGGTCCAAGCCAGAAGACTTGTTGGCGACCCTCGTCCTGGGCAACACCTTGATGCACGCCGCCATCGGCGGGGTCGCCGTTCTCATGGTGCTTCGAGGTACGTGGCCAGCGGGGGCTACCCTTGCCGGAGTCGGGTTCCTGCTCCTAATGGGTTGTGAAGTCGTTCCAAAAACAATTGCCGGACGCCGCCCCGAGCGCTTTGCGAAATCACTGCTCAAACCCACGGCGATCCTCCAACCCTTTCTTCGTCCCGTTCACCAAATCGCCCAGCGAGTCAACGATCACATCCTCAGTGCACTGATTCCATCATCGCTCAAACCCCAAACCCAACCCACCGATGAAGATTACCAGGAGCTCGTCGAGTTAGGCGCTCAAACCGGTAGCCTCGACGAGGAGGAGAAAGAGATTATTCTCGAGATCATCTCACTGGATCAAAAGTCTGTCGGCGAGATCATGACCCCGCGGACGCAACTCGCCACGGTCGCGTTTCACGATCCCACCTCGACCCTGCTCGAAGCCGCCATCAAGGCTCGCCACACCCGACTCCTGCTCCAAAACGACGACACCCAGCAAATTGTTGGAGTGCTCAATGCGCAAAACCTCATCCTCAATCCTGACGGGGACATCGACTCGCTCATGGAAATGCCGACCTACATCCCCGAATCGATGAATCTCTGGAATCTCTTCATCAGCTTCCAGAAACAGAGACAGCGACTGGCGGTGGTCCTTGACGAGTATGGCGAGACCGCGGGGGTGGTCACGGTGGAAGATATCCTGGAAGAGATCATGGGCCCGCTTTTCGACTCTCCCACCCATGAACCGGCCAGGATCGAACCCCTTGCACCCGGACGCTGGCGCGTTCACGGTCTGACCTCGATCACCGACTTCGCGAAGGAAGCTCCCCGCATCGGAAGTGTGAGTGAAATCGACACGATGGGAGGACTGGTGGCAACCCTGATCGGCTACATCCCCCAAAGGGCGATGTCAGTGGACTACCACGGCCTTCGATTCACCATTCAAAAGCTTGGGCCCCGCCTCATCGAAGAACTCATCGTGGAAGAATTGCCCTCGGGCCTTCCCAAAGGCTAAGGGCTATGGATCTCTTCTCCACCTGCTTGCTGCTCCTGGGCTGTTCCATCGGCTCCTTCCTCTTTTCCGGAATGGAGGCGGGATTCCTGGCTCTCAATCCCGTCCGGATTCGCCGACTGGCCCGTTCCCGCTACCGAGCCGCCGAAACGCTCCAACAACACCTGGATTCACCCGAGCCCTTTCTCTGGACCATTCTCATTGGGAACACCCTGGCCAACTTCGGATGGATCGCGATGATAGTCTATTCCCTCCGTCACCATGCTTCCTTCTCCCTCGGCATCACATTGGGAATCGCGACGCTGTTGTTCTTCGCCTTTTACACCTTCCTTGACTTGCTACCCAAAATGCTGGTCCGTCGATTCCCTAACCGCCTCACGATTCTCCTGACCTATCCCTTCGAGGTGTTCTTTGTTGTCTTGTCACCGCTGGTGCGCCTCCTGTCCGCCCTGACATCGCTTCACTCGTCCGACGCCAAATCCAGTACCACCAAGCGGCTCTTTCAAAACCGGGACGACCTCAGGCACATCATGCACGAGTCAGCCGCCCACTTTTCCTCCGGCGAGCGAGCCCTCATCACTCGGGTCATGGATCTTCAGAACCAGACAACCCGATCGGCGATGAAGCCCTTCCACTCGGAACTGACCCTTAGCCCAAACCACACCATCACCGAGGCCAAGGCACTCTGTCGGAAGACGTCCCAATCCCAGATCCTCCTTCGCCAACAGACCCACGGAATCACCTGCACAACAGGGATCTTTCACCTCAAACAAGTTCTCTTCGAATCAACCCTCAACCCCAACACCCGCCTGCGAGAGCTGAGCAAGCCTGCCTTGACGCTCCCCGATTCGATGCCTCTGGATGAGGCCCTCCAACAAATGAAGATCACCCGTCATCGCCTCGCCGTCGTCACCCATGGGGATCACAAGGAGCTTGGTGTTCTCTCGCTCACCGATATCCTCCGAAGCGTTTTCCATGAAGTGGACCTCTAACAGATGATCGAATCGGAGCCAGCCATTATCATCGTCAAGATCGCGGCCGTCATCGTACTGGTCTTCTTGAATGGATTTTTCGTGGCTGCTGAGTTCGGCCTCGTGACGTTGCGGGATTCTCAGTTGAGAAGCCTCGAAAAACGAGGCTCCAACCGAGCCAGACACGCCCGCAAAGCCCTCGCCAACCTCGATGCCTCCCTCAGTGCCTGCCAATTAGGCATTACCCTGGCAAGTCTTGGCTTGGGCTGGATCGGCGAACCCATCTTTAGGGATCTCCTGGCCCCTCTGATGGACGGCCTGGCCATCCAAAACGAGCAGATCCGCCACAGCGTCTCCTTCCTCTTCGGATTCACCACCATTACGTTCCTCCATATCACCGCAGGCGAACAAGCCCCCAAAATGCTGGCGATCAAGAGACCCGTCAGCACGTCGCTCTGGATCGCTCAGCCCCTCATATGGTTCCACAGGATCTCCTATCCCTTCATCTGGATGCTCAACCATGTATCGAGCTGGATGCTCACCCGGGTGGGCATCAAATCGAGCGAAGGACACGGCACGTCTCACTCTGAGGAAGAACTCCGACTCATGCTCACCAGCACTCACATGTCGCATGGCGGAACGGCGCTGGGCCGTCAAATCATTCTCAATGCCATGGATCTTAGGAACCGCCTCGTCCGCGAGGTGATGCGTCCCCGAAAAGAGATTGTCTTTCTCGACCTGGACAAATCATTCGCCGACAACTTGAAACTGGCGGATGAAGAGGAATACTCCCGCTATCCGCTCTGTCAGGGAGGAGAGCTGGACCAAACCATCGGACTGGTTCATTTCCGTGACCTCTGTCGCCTCTCCCCCACCCATACCGAGACGGCTGCTCTCAAGGCAATCGCCCACGACCTCATCTTCGTGCCCGAAACCGCTCGCCTCGAACGGCTCTTGGAACACCTTCTCAAACAAAAACTCCACTTTGCTCTGGTCGTCGACGAGTATGGCGGGATCGTCGGAATGGTCACCCTCGAAAACATCCTCGAAGAGTTGGTGGGACAAATCCAAGACGAATTCGATGAAGAAGAGCCCCTGGTTCGAACGCTGGGGATCGACCGCTGGGAAATCGATGGAGCGACCCCTCTTCACGAACTCGGGGAGATGATTGGCGTGCCCCTTCAAGAAGAGGGCATCAGCACCACGAGTGGTTGGGTCACCGTTCGGCTTGGGGAATTTCCAAAACTCGGGGATCGAATTCCCATCGAGGAGTTCGAAGTGGAGGTCGTTGCTTTGGACGGACACCAGGTCGACAAAGTCATCCTCCGCCGGCGTTCGTCAACGGCAGCCGAACCACGGCCCGAGGCACCTTAGGCCGCCCCGACCTCCCACCCATCATCCGCCTCAAGCCAACACACCGGTCAAGGCTTTGAGACACCGTTCATTCTCCGCCTCGGTCCCAATGCTGATGCGAATCCATTCTGGAAGTTGGTAGCCCGCCATCGGACGGGTGATGATTCCCTGATCCAAGAGCGCCTCATAAACCCCGTTCCCATCGCCAACCCGGATGAGAACAAAATTTGCAAATGAGGGCACAATCTCCCATCCCCGCTCCCGGCACACGGCCTCAAAGCGGAGTCGTTCTTTTCGATTGTGCCGCCGCGACGACGCCACATGGGTTCGATCCTTCAACGCAGCCGTTGCCGCTTTTTGAGCGAGGAGGTTGCTGTTGAAGGGCTGCCGAATCTTCTCCAGGGCGCCGATCAAGGCCTCACTGCCGAACCCATATCCCAGACGCAGTCCGGCCAGTCCGTGAATCTTTGAGAACGTCCGCATCAGCAGCAAATTAGGCACCGTTCCCTTTCGAACGAGTGACAGCAAATCCTGCGGTGCCTCCAAATACTCGATGTAGGCCTCATCGATCACCACCAAGACGTTCTCATCAACCGACCGGATCAAGTCCATTACCGAGTCTCCATCGGCCAAGGTCCCGGTTGGATTGTTGGGATTGGCAAGAAAGAGGATTCGAGTTTGATCGGTCACCGCTTCCGCCATAGCGTCTAAATCCGCTCCATAGTCAAGAGCCGGAACCGTGATCACCTCAGCCCCCATCATGTTCGCCACGATCGGATAGATCGCGAAGCAAAACTGAGAAACGACGATATTGCTTCCCGGCCCCAACAACGCATGAGCCACGAATTCGATGAGTTCATTGGACCCGTTCCCCACGATGACTTGTCGCTCGCTCATCTCAAAGCTCTCGCTGATCTGGCGCTTCAGATAAAAGGCATTGCCATCGGGATAGAGATGAACGCCCTCTAAAGCATCCCGCATGGCCTCCACGGCGGCCGGCGATGGACCAAGCGGATTCTCGTTGGAAGCCAGCTTGGCCACATCGGAGAGTTGAAAGCCTCTTTCGCGGGCGACGTCTTCAACGGGGCGGCCCGGCTGATAAACCGGAAGCTGATCGAGGTTTGGGTTGAGATGAAGCATTGTTCTGAGCAAGGAATCGATTCCGTTTCCCGAACCCTTGAGTCAGGTAATCGACTGAAGGATCCGCTTGACATCGACATGCGACCGGATGAGATCTCGAATCAGCGCGATCTTCGCGGTGTCGTCGGGCCGAGTCTTCACTATCAGGTCATGAACCTTAGAGGCGACCTCGTAACTTCCTTCCCGAGTGAAGAGCACGGGGTAGGGCAAGTCTTGCAAGACCCGAAGCACGGCTTGGGTGGGCCGCAAATCATCCGTCAAGATCACCCCGGAAAGTTTGATCGGTTCACATCCCATCCGAACCGCCGCAACCGAGGCGATGAGATCCTCTCGATCCCCCGGCACGATGAGGAGGGTTCCGGCACGAAAAAGCTTGGCCGCGTGTTCGGCCCCCATGGCACCGACGACAACATCGTCAACGATGTTTCGAAAGGCGTCCGCCCGATTCATGGGCTCCGCGGCCAATTCTTCCCGGATGAGATCCATTGTCGGACTCGACAAAAGTCGCACATGGGGTATGACGCCCAGGAGCTCCAGCCCGCGCCGATGAAGCCCCTTTCTGGCAAACTCCGATACCTGATCCACTTTGCCGGGCATCACTTTGTTCAGGATCACGCCAATGATCTCGACGTTCTCTTTCTCGAAGAGCGCCTGGTTCAAGGCAATTTCATCAATCGGACGCCCTATTCCTCCCCGGCTCACGATGATCACCTTGGCTCCGATTAGCTTCGCCACCCGGGCATTGGACAAATCGAACACCGAGCCCACTCCCGCATGCCCGGTCCCTTCGCACAGGACGATATCCTTTTCCCACGCCACCCGGTCAAAGGCACGCTGAATTCGAGCGGCCAGAGCCTCGTAGTTCGCGGTCCGGAGATACCGTCGGGTAAAGTCCTGCTCCACCGCGATGGGACTCATTTCATCGAGTGGGCAGTTGAGCCCGTAGACCCGATCCATCAAGACGGTGTCCTCATCGATTCTTTGACGATGAATGTCAACAAATCGCTGCCCGATGGGCTTAATGAAGCCCACCCGCGGGTGGGACTCCTGGATGGCTGCCATCAGGCCCAGCGAGGCCGTTGTCTTCCCGTCGTTCTGACGGGTCGCCGCCACAAAGACCCGAGGCGTCGTGGAGTTCTTCAGCGTGTTCTTCGTTCCGACCATCCGCGCCTGCCTCCTGGTTATACGCCCATACCGGCTTCCCCAGGAAGGGTTTCGCCAGCGCCAGGAAAAAGATTGCTGTACTCGATAGACTGCGTGCCGACGATCGCTGCCACCCCCAAGACATCATGAGCATTCGACCCCCGTGAGACATCCGCTGCAGGCCGGTCCAGCCCTAGGAGAATCTGGCCATAGGCATTCGCTCGCGCGGCATACTGGACCATTTTACTGGCGATATTACCTGCATTGAGATCCGGAAAAATGAGGACGTTCGCCCGGCCTGCCACCCGGCTTCCCGGAACCTTTCGATCCGCGATCTCGGGAATCAACGCGGCATCGACCTGAAGTTCCCCGTCAAAATCGGCTTCCAGTTCCATTCGCTGGGCCCGCTCACGAGCGAGTGTCGTCGCGGCCTGAATCCGCGCCACAGCCCCCTGCGTGGCACTTCCCTTCGTGGAATAGGATAGCATGGCCACTCGAGGGCGCGTCCCACGAAGGTGGTGAGCCAACTGGGCCGTCGACACCGCGATATCAGCCAACTGCTCAACCGAGGGGTCGGGAATGACCCCGCAATCTGCCATGAATAACACTCCGTCTTCGCCGAACCGGGTGTCATCGAGTTCCATGATCATGCAGCTGGAAGCGGTGGACTGCTGGGGCGCGACCTTGACAATCTGGAAAAGCGATCGAAGGACGGAACCGGAGACGTCACTCGTGCCCGAAACAAATCCATCCACCTGATGCATCGCCATCATCATGGCACCAAAATAATTGGGCTGCACCATGACCGAACGCGCTTCTTCCATGTGAATGCCCCGGCTGCGACGAAGCTCAACATAGCGCTCGCAAAAATTCGTCAAGTCGCTGCTGTCCACCGGATTGATCACCCGGATTCCCTTGAGATTGATTCCTAATTCCGCGGCGAGCGCCTTGATGGTCGTCCGGTCGCCCAACAGGATTGGCGCCCCGAGGCGAAGCGAATAAAACTGGCGCGCGGCCTGCAACACGCGAGGTTCGTGCCCTTCTGGAAAAACCACCCGCTTCGGATGGCGCTGCAGCTTTTCGATGATGCCTCCGATGAAACGCATTACCCCGTTCCTGAGTCACTCACCTCCACCCCACCCGACACGCCCCGGTCCATCATCGAGAATTCCAGCCCCGTTCGTACGCCCGTTCGATGCCTCCTCCAGAAAGCCTGCAGAAGCTTCAGGTTTTCTGAGGCGAAGAATCTGCCTTCCCTCGAGAAAAGACCGATACGCAGCTTGCTCATATCGCAGCACGCTAGGGCTGGGTTTTGAGGTGATTCAACTCTTCGGTAATCTCCTGATATTCATCGGAACCACTCGGCGCCAATTTCAGATAGTCCTCGAAATGAGAAATCGCCTCCGTCGCGTTGCCTTCCGCAACCGCGATCTTGCCCAGGCCATAGAAAACGTGGGCATTCCCGCCAACGGTTTCGATGACTTTCAAGTAATCGGCCTTGGCGGATTCGTATTCATCCAAGCGGAAATAGCAAATGGCCCGATTCAACCGCGCATAGCCCACCAGAGGGTCGGCATCTAGGACGATGGTCAGGGAAGCCAACGCGGCGCGGTGATCCCCCAGATTCATGTGAGCCAGGGCCTTGTTCTGCAAGAGGCGAGGATCATTCGGGTTCAACGTCAGCTGTCTGTCAAAAAGGGCCAGTGCGTCCTCGTAACGGCTTGTAAAGAGGTAAAACTGGGCAAGGGTTTCTAGGAAACTCTTGTTTTCAGGATCCGATTCCAGTGCCCGTTTGAGAAGCCCCTCAGCCCTCGCATACGCCTCCTCCTTCCGCGTTTCCTCCTCACGCGACGCCGCTTGACGCCCTTCACCGAACAGACCCAAAGCCTCTAGACGGACCAATTCACTTTCAGTCGCCGTCGAACGATCCGGAAAATCAGTCCGGATCTGGGCAACGACCTCGGGAACGCGGTCTGGAAAACCGGCATTCATGAAGCTCCCCGTCAGAGCCAATCGAGTCTGGAGATTGGTCCTGCTCAGGGCGGCAGAACGCTGATAATTCAAAAGCGCCTGCCGATGGTTCTGGCCCTGACCAAATTCGTCTGCCAGTTGTTTCAGGAAGGCGGCTTCATCAATCGGCCCGTTGCGGGAGAGCAGCTGCTCCACGGTGCCATAACTCTCCCGAACCACCTGCATTTCTTTGTCGGACAGGCCCACGTCTCTCCCCTCAGTTCCTTCCGCCGACAACAGGACCTGGTTCTGACGAAGGTTGACATCGACGCATAGATTCTCGGGGTTCCAGCGCCATGCCTGATCAAACGCCTCTTTGGCGGCCTCAAGCCTTCCCTGACGCTGCAGTGTGACGCCCCAAACGTTCAGCTCCCGGGACACCCAGCCCCCCATCACCTGGCTGTCATACTCCCCCTTGCGAATGCTCGACGCCAATTGGGGCATCCTCTCACCCATCTCCGACCAAAACTCCTGGTTCGAGACAATCAACGCATCAGGAACCGGCGGCGGAACCACGTCTCCCTCAACATAGGGAACCAACTGGGTCACCAATCCCCTCTGCCTCGGATAGAACACCTCAAAATAAACCCCAAAGCTCGAATTCAAATAGAACACCGGACTTTGTGAGACGACCTTCGCGAGCACCTGGAGCATCGACACCACTCCCAACTGTTCGGGCACTCCCTCCCCTTCGAAGGCCGCCTCCCACTTCTCAACGATCTCAGCGCGAATTAAATTGCGGTAGAACAGAAGCCCCAATGAACTGAGGTCCACGATGGTGTATTGGTCCGTCAGGCCCTGGCGCTTGATCCCCGCCCTCACCACCTGGGCTGTGAAGGCCTCGTCAGCAATGAGCAGGGCATTTTCCTCCGGAAGATCCCTCACCAACATTTCGGCAAAGGTGCTGAATTGGTCGCCATTGGTCAGACGCATCGAGGGCAGATTCTTGACCAACAACCCCAAGGGCGCCACGACCACCGCAATCCACAACAGCCCCCTGACCCCTCCGTTCACCAAAACGTTGTCACGCCGGTTTCGTCGAGACTGGGAGTGGCTCTTTCCAAAAACCAGCAGGACGTAGCCGGCGTAATACCCGATGGCCAAGGCACCCAGGTAATAAAAGGTCAGGAAACCAACCTGAAGCGTACTGGCCACGTTCCGAGGGCTGAAGGCCGGATCAAAAGCCACCCAGACACAGGCACTGAGAAAGAGCATGTGCATCATGCGGAACATGAAATTGGACAGCATCGATCCTACCACGCTGACGTCTCCAATGGTCGATGGAAAGCGGATCCCCATGACCATGACGGGCAGAACTGAAGTGAGTGACAGCAGCAGGAACACCGTTTTCGGGATGCCCATCAAACGCGTCTTCTGACTCCCGAGCTGAAGCTTCATCAAGTCCACAAAGCTGCCCAACTCGAGTCCTTGAACAGCAATCAAGGCAGGCAAAAGCAAGTAGCTAAACAATCCAATCCCCCCGAGAAGAGCGGTTCGAAGAAGAAACGTCGAATTGAAGAACGCCGCCCCCTTGATCCATACGATCGCCCCCAGGAACAGCGGAAAATACCCGATGAAGGCCCAGTCACACGGCACCGCAAAGCCATAGATCAAGCCAAGCCGATAAAGCCACCGATCATCGTGAAACAAGCGAAACTCCAACACGCAACGGATCAGATAGGCAAAGAGGAAGACCGATAACATCTCACCGGTGAACGAGGTTGCCTCTTCCCAAAACGAACGCTGCAAGCCGCACAGCAAACACCCGAAGAGCGGCGGCACCCATGCGCTGGAAATGCTCAGAAGCGAATAGTCACTCCGTTCGCGCTGACGTTGATCGCGTGTCCGGTCGTGAGGAAGAAGGGCGATCGATCGAGCCAACTGGACCATCGTCAAGGCGGCCAGGATCCCTCCCAGGGCATTCAATGCAAGGGGCTGAATCGACTCGGGAAACCAACGGAACGGCAAGGTAAGCACATACAACAAGGGATTGGAAAACTGAGGCGCCCAGTCCCAGCCGGTAAGCTGGAACATGGGACCAATACTCGCCGGCGTCACCCATCGATTGAGGGTCACGCTGTACAACACGAGGAAGATGAGACCAATGACCCATGGTAACCGTCTCGGTACAAACCCCGTCTGCATGGCATCTTGATCGCCCATACGCTTGCTGAACCAAGAAGATACGAACACCGAAGGATTGGCAAGGTATTCTTCCTTCCAATTGTGCTCGATCGCATTCCATCCAAAGCGAATCAACTCACCGTCGAGAAACCCCTCTCAAACCGACACCGGATCAATGATCTTCCCTCAGCCCATGGTCGACAAGGGGCGCTCGGGCCAGTAGGCTGTCCCCCGTCATGAGCGCACCTCATTGGAGCCGAATCCTTTGTTTTCTGAGCCTGGTGATTGACACCCTCACCTGTCCCGGGGCGGATTGGCCGAAGTTTCTCGGCCCCAAGGGGGTCGGGGTGACCCCTGAAAGCGGGCTCATCGACGACTGGCCTGCCACCGGTCCCAAGCTCATCTGGAAGAAGCAGATCGGCACCGGTTACAGCGCGCCCTCCATACTCGGAGATCAATTGGTCATCCACCACCGCCCCGCCAACCAGGAAATCGTTGAATCGCTTAATGCCACCGACGGCGCGTCCCAATGGCGCCATGCCTACCCCAGCAATTTCATTGATCCCTTCGGCTACAACAACGGACCGAGATGCTCGCCCCTGCTGACTCCAACCCACTGCTACACCTTCGGAGCCGAAGGCCGCCTGCTTTGTCTCGACCGAAAGACCGGCACACGAGTCTGGGAAAAGAACACCTCCGAGGAGTTCAAGATCCCCCCCGCTTTTTTCGGGGTCGGGAGCACTCCGATTCTCGAGGCAGGCCATCTCATCGTGATGGTTGGAGGGCAGCCCAATTCCGGCGTCGCTGCGTTTGATCCCCTCACCGGACAAACCATTTGGACAAACGTAGGACGATCCAATTGGGAGGGACGTCCCAAGCTTGGTTGGCGAGGTGAACCCCCCGTAGTCTGGAAGGACTATGTCATGCAAGCAAGCTATGCCAGTCCCGTCGCGGTCGATATTCACGGGCAGCGGCATCTCCTTTGTTTCATGAGACAGGGCCTGGTTTCCCTCGACCCCTCCAACGGGAAGATTCGCTTCAGCTTTTGGTTTCGATCTCGAGTCAATGAATCGGTCAACGCCATGAATCCGGTGGTTCAAGACGACCTAATTCTGCTATCGGCAGCCTACTACGGAATCGGATCGGTGCTCCTTCAAGTCCAACCCGATGGAAGAAGCGTCAAGGAAATCTGGCGTGACGACGTCCTGGAGATCCATTGGTCCACCCCGATCCTACTCGACGGTTACCTCTACGCCTTCAGCGGCCGAAACGAACCCGACGCTCGATTTCGCTGCGTTGAGTTCAAGACGGGCAAGCTCATGTGGGATCGCGACGAGCGATGGCGGAAAAGCCTCACGCCCCCCAACGTCTTTGGTCGGGGGTCATTGGTTCTGGCCGATGGAAAACTCTTCGCCCTCGGCGAAGCGGGAATGCTTGGTCTCTTCCGTCCCGACCCCACCGACCTAGTGGAAATCGCCCGCTTTCAAGTGCCTGAACTCAAGTACCCCTGCTGGGCGGGGCCGGTGATTGCGGACAAACGGCTCTACCTTCGCAGTGAGAACCGGCTGATGTGTTACCACATCGGCCAACCCTGACACCCCCTCGACTGACCAAGGCATTCCGAGCGACTCCTCCGGTCGCCATCTCCGCTAGGTCACCCGTTTCTTGTCGGCACGCACCGTCAAGCGGTAGCGTCCCCCACGAGAACGGAGCGTTGCCGAAGTCGAAAACAACTGGGAGAGATTCGCCGAGGTCATGACCTCTCTTTTGCGTCCCGCACACAGTTTTTTCCCGCTCTTCAACATCAGGACATGACTGAAGGTCGGCATGATCTCCTCCACATGGTGAGTCACCAACACCAGCGTTGGCGCCGAGGCCTGGGAACCCAAGCGCTCTAGAAACTGAAGAAAGTTCTCCCGGGCCCCGGGGTCAAGACCCGCACATGGTTCATCCAAGATCAGAACGGGAGGCTGCGCCATCAGCGCGCGGCCAATCAGAACTCGTTGTCGCTCCCCCTGCGAAAGATGCCCCCAGGGGCGGTTCGCCAACCCCCCGCACTCCACATGCCGAAGAATCCGCCGGGCAATCTTTAGATCCTCCTCCTTCGGCCTTCCCCAATAGTCGATCATGGCATACCGACCACTCACCACCGAGTGGATGGCGGGCTCCGCATCGGCCATCATCTGGCGCACCGCCGAGCTCACGATTCCTAGTTTCAGCCGAACCTCTCTCCAATCCGCTTCCCCATACCGAGACCCGAGCAAAAAGATCTCACCCGCCGTCGGCATGAAGTAACCTGCCAGTGCCCGAAGTAATGAGGTTTTTCCGGATCCATTCGCCCCCAGGATACACCAGTGCTCCCCGGCCCCCACCGACCAATTCAGGCCGTGAATGATCCGACAATCATTTCGGTCAATCCGAAGCCCCTCGATCCGAATGCATGCCTTGGCCCGGTCATCCAGTTCACCTGCGGACAACCCTTTCTGACCTTTGGAAGAAACCCGTTTCGCCATCAATCCCCTAGTTCTTTAAATCCCAATTCTCGTCGAAGAATCCCGTCTCGACGACCTTTCCCGGTACCAGCGTCGTCTCGCGAGTCCGGGTATCCACCAGGGCATAGTCGGGCAACATCGGCACCTGGGTGGCGTTACTCCCGAAGCCTCGAAAGGTGAACCCACTGTTGATCACGACATATCGTTCCGGATTCAGCGGATTGGGGTAAATCAACAACGGCACCACCCACTCTGAATTCCAGCGACCCTCACCCAAGGCCACCTCCCCCTGATGCCAGCGAACGGGCAGCCTCGGTGCGATCCGGCCCAAAACCGGATTGCATTCCGGATTGCCGAAAAGAACAAGATGAGACGAAGCGATTTGGGTCGAGGTCAATCGGTCCGCCCGAACCGTCCGCGCGTTGCCGCGGAATTGCCCCCGCCACTCTCGCTTCAACCGAGTCAGTTCCCGCTGCATCCATCCCCCGGCCGGTGTCTGGGGAAAGCGTCCCGTCGGCTCCACAATCAAGAACCGGTCCATAAAGGCATCGTCAATCGGCCCCTGAAGACCCGGACGCTTGCGTCCGACGAGTTCGGAGGCGGACGTCATCCGTCTCCATCCCGATGCGTCACGGACCAGCGACATGGACCAAGGGGAATCTGCTTCAACCATTGGTCCCGGAATCGTTTGCCGTCCAACCCGCACCCGGACCCTCGTTCCCACTTCGAAGGGAACCTCGCCCTGATTGAAGGCCATGCGGCAGGCATAAACATTCTCTAGCTCAAGCCCGATTGCCGACGCCCCCTCGATCCGAGCATCCACCCGTGCCCGTTGCCAATGCTGATTCAAACCCAGGATCTCGAACCAGTAGGCGCCTGGATATCGCAGGGTCCAGGTCGTAAAGCGGACCTGCCGAGGCAACGATTCCTTCGCCCGACTCGCGATGGCGTCAATCCGACTGGAAACCTCCACCTTGGCCGACGGGTGGTAGGTATGCCCGGTCGCCGGACCAATGACATGACGGAGGCGCATGCCTTCATCGGCGAGCGCCGTCTCCATCATTCGCGCGGCTTGGATCTGTCGATCGATCTCACCGCTGTAGGCAACCGTCGGTACATGAAAGAGATTCAAGGCATAGGCCGTGGCATCATATAGATTCCAAAGAGCCATCTGATACCAAGTGGGTTTGGGATCCTTCCGCCACAGGCCCAGATACTCGGCTGACTCGGCAAACCCGGCGCCGGGAGCGGCGGCAACCCAGATATCGGGATGGTGTACGGCCAAATGCCAACAACCCGCGCCCCCCATCGAGAAGCCCCGGATCGTGATTCGTTGGGGATCGATAGGATAATCCCGCTTCAACGCCTCCAATCCCTCGAACACATCGACCTCCCCAGCAAACTTGAAGGCGTTGCAGAAGCGGCCGTAAGGATGAAGCACAAAGGTATCGGGCGGCACAAACCGATCGTTTGATTGCTGCCTCACATCAAGGAACTTCAATTCCGTCAATCGGTTGTCCCGACCATGCAACCAGACATCCGCGCGAAACGGTTTCCGAGTCTTGGCGCGGGCGCTCTCCGGGATCACCACCCCATAGGGTTGGACTGAATCATCAATGTGCGAGTAGTAGCCCCGAACCACCCATCCCGTCTCCTGAAGCCAGGGAAGCCGCCCTTGCTCGAGCCGCCTCGCTCGTTCGAACCCCTGTTCGAGCAACCGCTCCGCCACCTCGAACTCAGATTCACGAATGAATTCATCCTCTCGAAGCGCCATGTTGACGGCCTTGTAAAAAATCTCGACGTCCGCCAGATAAACGAGAAGTTCGGGGGACAGCCCCTGACGCAAGGTCGCCAGGGTTTCTCCCAACTGATCTGTGAGAACGGTGAGCCGGGCCTCAACCGTTCGAGGCACCTCGATCCCCGGCACCATCAACCGCTCGGCAGGCTGCACCTCAGCGACCAGGCTAGCAAGCGCCAGACCAACAAGAGTCCCCATCCTTCCCGACACCCATCCCCGCCTCATCGACTTCATGGTCACTCGGACTCCCGTTTCTTTCTCAGATCCATACATACCAGGTCTCCACGATTGTTCTTACAGAATAATCTCCCGTGAGCCAGGGTCGGCGCCACCCAGCAGGTGCCCTTCAAGAGCCGAACCTCGACCAGGGGCCGGTAGGCCTCAGGATCCGCCGCCACCATCGCCAGATTGCCGCGCGACCCCAGCACGATCAGCTTGTCACCGCCCCCGATCAAGGTGCCTCCCCCAAATCCCCGCTGCGACCAATGGATGGCTCCCGATTCCAGGTCCAGGGCCATCAGCTTCCCCCCACTTTCACTGACGCCATAGACCACATTTCCAATCACCACGGCACTACTCGTCTTGGTCTTGAGCTTGATGTTTTTCCATTCCAGTTCTGGCTCGCCGGAGGTCAACCGCAGGAGAACGCCTCGTCCCGAACCGTAGCCGGAGGACACAAACAAGCGGTCGCCCAATGAGATCGGCGTCGAGGCATTCACGTCGTAGGACGATTTCCATGGAACCCTCCAGAGCTCCTCGCCGCTCGCCATGTTCAACGCCACCAAGGCCTTCGCCTTGAATAACACGACGCTTTCAACATCGCCCTGTCGGAAGGGAATCGGCGTCCCATACCCCGCTTTGTCACTCCCCGAACCCCACAAAAGCGACCCATCGGCCCGATTCAGCGCCACCGTGGATCGGGTTTTGGAACCGGTATCGAAGATCACCAGATCCCCCTGAACCATCGGAGACCCGGAGTACTTCCATCTCGAATACCGTCCCCCGAAGTCATGGACCAGGTGCCGGCTCCAAAGCAGGCGGCCCGATTCAAAGTCGAGGCAATGCACCTGGCCATCGTGGGCGAGGGTGTAAACCCGATCCCGGTCGATCGTCGGCGTCGCCGCCGTTCCTCCGTCAAACATTCGCCGCTCAAAGCGACAGGGATAGGGAAAGCTCCAAATCGGTTGACCGCTCTCGGTCTCAAAACAGATCACCGAATTGATCTCTTCCCGACGCTGGGCGCCCATGGTCACACCACGATTGCCCGCAACGACCACTCCCGACGCGCCAATCCCGACATTGGTTTTCCAGGCCAGGGGAAGGTCGTCCCCGGAAAAGTCGCTCCGCCAATCGCGTGCCGAGGTGTAGCCGTTGAGATGGGGACCACGAAAGGAAGGCCAATCCTCGGACCGGAGCGATGCGTTGATGAACAAACAAAGAACCAAGCCGATTGCCGAGCCTCCCAGAGCGCCACCCCTTCGCTTGACGACGATCCTGGCCCCCGTCGCGGCATCATGGTTTTTCGTCTCCCTCATCCCTCGCCCCCGGCAACGCTATTGCGGCACCGGCCAGTTCAGATGCCGATGCAAAAACTGATAGGTCGCCTCACCATTGATCGTATGAGGCCCGGCAAACCATTCGATTTCACAGCGGTCGGCGATGCCCAGTTTCGCCGCGTAGAGAAAGCGAACCTTGGCGAACTCATAGGCGACGGTTTCATCCGGCGCCACCCCGTCGAAGTGTCCCCGCTCGACCATGAAGGGCCGCGGCGCAATCAGGGACGCCATTTCCGCGTAGTTGAAGGTACTTCCCAAATCGAACTCGAAGATCTCGTATTCACCGGACCAGACATAGCTGTAAGGACTTCGCGTCGACGCGTTCTTCCACACCCATTCGTTGAAGTCGGCCGAGCAAATCGACAAGCAATAATCCGTCACCACGCTCGGCACCCTCATCGCGGTCTTGCCCCCGTAGGACAACCCGTAAAAGGCGATCCGTTCCGGATCGACAAAGGGTTGAGTTTTCAACCAATCAACGATCTGTTGATGCTGGGGAATCATGATGGAAAAGAGCGTTTTCTTCAGGGGATAGGCCTTGCGCTGCAAGGACCGGAACCGGTCTCGGAAGATGTAGAGATTCTGGGGGGAGAAGGTCACGAAACCGCGCTCTGCCAACCTCGAGGCGAAGTCGTGATAGGCCCGATGATCGCCCTCGACAATGTCCTGCGGCCGGCCTTCGAGGCCATGCTGACAGACGACCACCGGCCGTCGCTCGTTCTTGGCCATTCCCTTGGGGAGGCAAAGGATGCCGTATGCTATCACATCGGGGTAGACATCCAAGACGACCTCATACCCCTCCCACGTCTCCGCATCATACGCTTTTCGCGAACGGGCGTTGAAGGGAAGAACGGGATCACCGAACCGACCGATCACTTCCTCGTGAAAGAACTCTCGGTAAGCCGCGCTGCTCGCCTCGTAGGCCTCCAACGAATCGGTTTTCAGATCCGCCATGAACGCCTTCCGGACGTAAGGACTGTCCACCAGCAAGCGCTGCGTATGCCGATCCATTTCCTCAAGTTGTGCTCGCAGGCGCCGCTCCCCGTCCACCATCGGCCGGGTGGGAGAGGCCTGAACCTCGCCCTGCGGAATGGACCCCGAGAAGCCCAGGGGGCGGAGAAAAGAACGGAGGGCCGCCGAGGTTCCAAATCCCGCCGCCTCGGACACAAGCTCCAAACGGGGCTTCAAGGGCTCCACCAGAGCCCTGGCCCGGTTGAATTCCGCCCGGACATCGGAGAGCCGGGGCGGCTCAAGCTGTGCCGGCGCGCCGCCCTCGCTTGGTAACGTGACCCTGGGCCCTTCCGAATTCTCGATGGTCAGGGCCCGAGGCACGACCATCGTCGCCAGTTCGGCATCACCAAATTGCTCGAGCAGTCCAAACACATTTCGAGAAATCGGTTCGGCCCAAAGGCCCTCCCTCCGGTTGAAGTAGCCGCTCACCCCCACGCTGGCGATTCGGGGGTCCAGCGCCCCCGCATAAAGGGCCAGCATTCCCCCCTCGCCGTAACCCATGACCCCGATCCTGGGAGCCTCGCCGGCCGATCGGGAAAACCAATCCACGGCGGCAAATACCTTCTGGAGTTCATAGCCTATGAGGTGCCTCCCGAGCTCGTATGCCGAGCGATAGAGATACTCGCGATGGGTCAAGTTCGCCCGCCCCCCGTGACCGGGAGGATGTCGCCGTTCCATCTGGCGGCTGATCATCGAGGGCACCAGCACCCGACAGCCGGCCTCCGCCAGACGACGGGCAAACTGCGAGCCGGGAGGGATCCCGTCAACCAATCCAACGAGTTGCTCGGGCGTCTGGTCCGCGTCCGGCAGGGCGACCACCTGGATCATGGACGCGGCGTCTGAAGCGCGATCGGGCTCAAGCAAGAGCCCATCTCCGTGGACATCTCCGAAGGCGGGCCAACGCACCCTCAGGATGGTATACCCGCGCCCGCGACCCAAATCCGAAGCCTGACCCACCTGGGCCACAAGCTCCGGCGCCTCGAAGGGAACGCGGTCATCGCGAACCCCGAGGATGTGTCGCAGGCGTTCCCGCTGGCCCGAAATCGATTCCTCATAAGCCCGGTGGGAGGAAAAATCACGCTGCCAGTAAGCCTCCCGCGACCCCACGGACTCGGCCAGTTTGCGGAGAAGGAACCGGTCAACCCCAGAAACCAGCCGGGAAGCCAGATCGCCCTCCATTTCCAGTCGCGCCGTTTCAGGGAGCGTTTCAGGGGACGTTTCGGGCTGGGCCTGACCCTGTCCTTTTCCCGGCCCGCCGATGACGACGACCGTGAGCAGACTCCAGATGCAAGCAACGCGATTGAGACGGCGACGAGCGTTTTTCATAAGTCAGTGGCCCCTTTGAGATTTCCCTTCGATTCCCCTAGCGCTGAGCCCTGAGACTCGCATCCGCGACACACCAAAGGCGGGCATCGGTCCGAATGAAGATTTCCCCGCCGGCAAGGGCCGGAGTGGTGTTGGCCTTCTCGCCCAGTGAATTGATGCCCAACAGTTCAAATTCCTTGCTGGCCCTGACAATGATGGTGTCCCCGGATTGGTTGACGACATAGATTTTATCCCCGGCCAAAACCGCCGAGCCCCAGATGGCCGAGTTCGCCCCCTTCCCTCGAACGCGTTCCTGCCAGAGCGATTGACCGGACCGGGCGTCGATGCACTGAAGCATCCCCGGGCGGTCAAACACAAAAATGGAGTCCCCCGAAACCACCCCCGTTCCCAATCGATGGGGCGTCCGTCCGGACTTCCAAACCTGGTGACTGGATCTCACATCGCCCGTTCCCCCTGCCCGGACCGCCACCATCGGTCCGAAGAAACCACCCATCGCAATCACCTTCCCCTGGTGCCAAAGGGGAGAGGCGTAGATCAGCGGGTTGAGCCCGCCGCAACGCCAGAATTCCGTCCCCGTGGACAGATCGTAGGATCGAATCGATTCGGGATACACCATGATCAATTCACGCCGCCGCCCCCCGTCGATCACCATGGGCGTAGCGAAGGTTCCCACCATGCCGTTGCCGTTCCCGTTGAACCCATCCTCGCGTTCCGGGCCGGCCTTCACCGCGGATTGCTCCACTCGCCAAACCGTGTCTCCCGTCCGCTTGTCGAGTGCGATCAGGTAGGAACCAGGGCCCGGGCCGTGATAAAAGAAACAAAAGCGGCCCTCAAGGATGGGCGAGGCCCCATCCCCCCATTGGTGTTGGTGAGGCCCGAGGTTCCTGTGCCACAACTCGTTCCCATCCATGTCATAACAATAGAGCCCGGCCGAGGCGTAACTGACATAGATGCGTTCGCCATCGGTCACCGGCGAGCTGGCGCAGTAGGTATTGGTCTCATGCTTGGATTCGGCCCGAGCATATCGAACCCCCGATTGCCACATCAACTCACCCGATGCTCGGTCAAAACACATCAGGGATCGGAAGTGCTCCGATTCAATGGCCTGGGAAAGATACACGCGATCTTCCCATACGATCGGTGAACTGTTTCCCCTCTCCGGCAGGGCAACCGACCACTTGATGTTTTTCTCAGGGGACCACATGGTGGGGAAAAGCCGTTCCTGAGTCGTTCCATCTCCGCGAGGTCCGCGCCAACTGGGCCAGTTCGCTCCGTGGACCCAGCCAGCCGACAGAATCAGAAAAACAAATGAGACCGAAATGCGGATTCCGGTGGCCCATCGTCGGGAAACATTCATGGAAGACAACCTAGCAACTCCACCAGGAAGTCGAAACCCAAAACTCGGCCGGATTCGGATTTACCCAATCAAATCACTGCCGGGCGTCGAATGCTCCACTATTGCGACCACCTCCCGGGGCGTGCTAGCAAACGACCGACGCTTCGCGCTGGTTCGGCAGGATGGCTCCTTTCTCAATGCCAAAACCGACGCCCGACTTCACCGGTTTCGGCTCCAAGCTACCCCGGACCTGACCCGCATCGTGATTACCGACGGCCCGCGGTCAACCCCCTTCGAGTTTGATCCTCATGCGGGGACCGATTCCCTCGCGGACTGGTTCCGCCGGCGTCTCCGCACCCATGTCCGGATCATCGCCTGCCCTCTCCGGGGATTCCCCGATGACTCCCACGCTCCCGGTCCCACGGTAATCAGCACCGCCACGCTGACCACGATCGCCTCCTGGTATTCCGACCTGAGCCTTGAGGAAGTTCGGTCCCGGTTCCGCGCCAACCTGGAAATCGAGGACGTCCCTTCATTCTGGGAGGACCAGCTCTGTGCGGAGAAGCATCAACCCATGCGGTTGTTTCGAATCGGCCCGGTGCCCTTCTTGGGTTCCAATCCCTGCCAACGCTGTCTCGTTCCGACGCGGCATCCGAGTTCCTCCGCACCGCTTCCCCACTTTGCCAAGATCTTTCGTCGACAGCGACAGGCCTCGCTACCGGAATGGGCGCCTCGATCCCAGTTCAACCACTACTACCGGGCGGGCATCAACACAATCATTCAGCCCACCGCAATTCAATCGATCCGCATCGGCGACCCCGTTGAATTCCCTTGAAACGCATTCGTCGCCCCCTCGCGAATGCCGCTCAAGCCATGTTTGACGGGAACAGAAGCGACCTAATCGAGAAAGCGACGGATCACGGGCCGGAGCCGCTCGACAGCCTCGGCCGGCCACGCTTCCTTTCGCGTCAAAATGGCATGATCAAGCGCGTGATGACAGGAGCAATCCGCCGTCACATCGATCCGCTCGATCACACCGGCAATCACCTTCTGGGCCGTTTCCGCATTCCGATGGAGATACTCGATCACGGCCTCCACCGTGACGTGAGGGTCATGCGGTCTCCACCCGTCATAGTCCGTGACCATCGCCATCGCGGCATAGGCGATTTCGGCCTCGCGCGCGCACTTTGCCTCTCCCAAATTGGTCATCCCGATGACCGCGTGCCCATCCCGATGGTTTTGGATGGACTCGGCACGAGTACTGAAAGCGGGGCCCTCCATATTGACATAGGTGCCTCCGTCGTGGACCGAAGCCCCCGCCTCTCTCGCGGCTTCGAGAACCAATTGACGCAACCCCTCGCAGATGGGATCGGCAAAGGCCACGTGAGCCACGATCCCGCCGCCGAAAAGGGTTTGATCGGCCGATCGCTTGGTCCGATCGAAAAACTGATCGATCGCCACGATATCGCAGGGCTGATACCGCTCCTGGAGCGAGCCCACCGCGCTCGCGCTGATGATCCAGCGCACCCCCATCTGCTTGAGCGCCATGACATTGGCCCGATGGTTCAGCTCACTGGGCAGCAGGGAATGCGCGCGCCCATGCCGGGGAAGAAAAACCACTTCACGCCCCTGGTAACGCGCCAGCAACAACTCATCGGATGGCGCCCCGAATGGAGTCTCCACCTTCTGCCAACCCACCTCCTCCAACCCCGGAAGCCCGTAAACCCCGCTCCCACCGATGACACCCACTCGAGCTGTTTCCCGACTCATTGACTTCAATCCTGGTAACGGCTCCCCGTCCACCCATCGCTATCGACCTGCGCCGCCTTTCCCGCCCGGTCCCTCCGACCCTTCCAGTTCCTTTTCCAACAGCTCCGTCACTCCCTCAAACCGAGCCTGATTCTCCTCATTGAGCGCCATCAAGGTTCGATGCGCCTCCAGGCTCGTCCGGGTGATCTCGCGCAAATCGCATTCCGTCGGTGTCTCCAGCGGCTGAAACACAAACTCGATACCGGGTGGCTCCGTCTCGATCCGAAAGACATCCAACACCCCGAGATTCTCGATCAACTCCAATACCCGGGCCGAAGGCTGCACCAACACGATCCTCCCCGGGCGCGGGTTGCCCGTCGCCGTCGAGTGATCAACACCCTGTTGTGCCAGGGTCCCCAGGAAGGTGCTGTCCATCAGCAAACATGCGTCCAAGAAGAGATGAATCCGGCCCGCTTCTTCGGAGCGCAGATGGGCCAGGACATCCCGGAACACCGTGCTCACCGCAACATTGGCCTTCCCCACGATTCGAATCGCAACGGCCCCATCAGCCTGTGCAACGAAGATCCGAGGCTTGTTCGGGTGGCTCATTGTTTGGACTGCGTCTCAACCATACGATCACGCCCTCCCAATATAATATCAATCCCCCCTTCACGCAAAACCGAGCCTGAACGATCCCCCGCCGAGACCATTCTCACATTGCATGCCATCAACCGGTCAAGCGCCGCCACCAATTCATCGATTCGATAGTTTCCCGACTGACCGGCCGCCCGAAAGAGCACGTAGGGATTCTGGCTCAACGGATTATACCGACGATCCCCCGGAAACGCGTCCTTTGACAAGGACGAGACCTGACTCCTGAATCTCGCATAACTGGATTCGGCCCTCAACTGGCCCTTCACCACCAGATCCTTGACCAGAAGCAAAGTTCGAAACTTCGAGATCAATCCGTAAAGCAGCCCGATTTCGCTTTTCTGGCGATCGGTTCTCATCGCCCACAGCTCATCGTCCAGTCGCCTCAGCGCCTCCTCAAGCTTCCTCTCCGCCACCGCATCGGCAAACGCAAACGCCTTCGCCTGCCGCGTCTTGGTAACCGTCGCTTCCAGATCCGCCATCGTCACCTCGGACGAATCTCCCGAATGAAGCATCGCCTTCTCACATTCGAGCAACAAGGCCCTCCGGTCCAACCCCACCCACTGAATCAACTGAACCACGAGTTCCCGCCGCATCGTCTTACCCGACTCCGACACCCGCGATTGAACCAAATCACAGGCGATCCGTTCCCCCTCATCCCCGCGAGCGGCCAACGATTCACATCCAATGAGCATCCC
>DEAY01000146.1:6621-6901 GCA_002348345.1 Verrucomicrobia bacterium UBA2970 | reverse complement strand
GATCTGATCCACTCGATTTGAAAGAGCGGAATTCACCGCCCCGGCGCGCTGGTCCTCCAAGGACGGGTTTGGATTCGGTTCGACCGAGGGGCGGCAGGCTAGCAGGAAGCCAAGCCCGACACTAAGCCCAACGCATGGCAAACGAACCGACCCCATAGAGGGTCGCCCCGGGCCGCATCGGGCACCCGGATACCGGACTGAGGATCCCTCGTTCGGAGGCAGGACTGGAAAACGATCGATAACTCGTTCGTTAGTTCTGCCGAGCGCGTCGGGCATTCGG
>DEAY01000146.1:6098-6223 GCA_002348345.1 Verrucomicrobia bacterium UBA2970 | reverse complement strand
AGATACACGAAGTTTGCCCCTTCGCTGTGACGCTTCTCCGCTATCCGTCGAGTCCCGCTCAAGCGCCCGGATTTCTCATTGTAGGGGATATGGTCTGGTGCCCAAACATCATTCAGATTCGTCAC
>DEAY01000146.1:5619-5760 GCA_002348345.1 Verrucomicrobia bacterium UBA2970 | reverse complement strand
GCATCCTGATAGCCCGTGACGACCGGTCGCCACCGGCCATCTTCATTGTCTCCAATATGCACCGTATCACTCGGCTGCTGGAAGGCCGTGATTTTGGACGGACCAATTTGCTCCGAACCCACCATATCGGTGGGACTGTTG
>DEAY01000146.1:0-5305 GCA_002348345.1 Verrucomicrobia bacterium UBA2970 | reverse complement strand
CCCACCATATCGGTGGGACTGTTGAACTTCCAAGCGTTGATCACATAGGTGATGATCTGTTTCTTTTTTGGATCCCGATTGGGATAGGCCGCACACTTGTAAATCCGAATATTTCGAAAATCATCGTCCGTTCCTCCCTCCGGCATATAGGGCATGTATACGAAGAACCAAGGATATCCATTACCACGGGGGATATAATCTTCATTCTCCTCCGAGTACATCAACATCGCCAAGCCCACCTGCTTGAGGTTGTTGATGCATTGGATTCCTTTTGCCTTCGCCTTGGCCTTTCCCAGGGCCGGCAGGAGCATTCCCGCCAGAATCGCGATAATCGCAATGACCACCAACAATTCGATGAGGGTAAAGCCTGCTTTTATCCGCAAGAGACGAGTCGCTTTCATCCTGTTTTTTTGATCCTGTTTGCCGATTACACTTTCGCCTAGAAGATCGCCTATACGGGTTCGATCCTACTGCCGTGTTACCTGGCGGATGGCGTTTGGATTCTTCTGATCTCGAAAGATATCGGTCACGCATTCCTCCGAGCGAAGGAAACTGGCATGACCATCGAGCCAAACCCAATTCGAACCTCGATTGTGTCGATCGTCGGCAACCCGGCGGTCCCGACTCAATCGACCGTTATTCTGATTTAGCGGCAGATGGCTGGGTGCCCATACATCATTCAAGTCTGTGATCGCATCCTGATAGCCCGTCACAATCGGCCGCCACCTGCCGTCCTCATTGTCACCGAGGTGGACCGAGTTGGCCGGCTGCTGGAAGGCCGTGATCTTGGAAGGTCCGATTTGCTCCGTCCCCACCATATCGGTGGGACTGTTGAATTTCCACGCGTTGATGACGTAGGTGATGATCTGTTTTTTTTGCGGATCCCGATTGGGATAAGAGGGGCACTTGTAGATTCTGACCCCCCGAAAATCCTCATCCGTCCCCCCCTCCGGCATATAGGGCATGTAGACAAAGAACCAGGGATAACCATTTCCCCGCGGGATGTAATCCTCATTCTCTTCAGCATACATCAACATGGCCAAACCCACCTGTTTTAGATTGTTGATACAAGCGATTCCTTTGGCCTTCGCTTTCGCCTTACCCAGGGCCGGCAACAACATTCCGGCCAGGATCGCAATAATCGCAATCACCACCAAAAGTTCGATCAGGGTAAATCCGCTCTTCTTGGAGCGAGCAAAAGAAACAATGCGAGTGTCATTCATAAAACAATACGTCTTGTCCAAAACGATTCCCGAGGAGAACCACATTTCGTTTTTAGGGTATGGTTCAAATTAATCCAAGCAAGGGGCCTTGTGGAGCACAAAATTGAGGGATTTTTCCGTGACGATTTGAAAGGTCCCGCCGCCTTTAATCCTGCCTGCCACTTTCGTCTTCGGCGTAGTGCTTCCAGATCATCCGCAACTCGGATAACGCCAAATCACCCCGATGAATGACCATCCGGTAGCGCAAGTGAAGTGGCATCGCTCGGGAAAGAGGCACCGGACGGCGACCTGGCCACTGGGCATTTTGCATGCTCGAGCGCTCACGAAGGATCCATCGCAGTGGATAATTGGGATGCGTCGCCCGTCCCTCCAACGACCTAGGTGCAAGTTGGTAGGTAAGGATGGGAACATTTCGTTCGGACAAGGTTGCCGTGGATCCCTCGTCGACCTGCCAAACGAAGGTCGGTTCACCGAGGAGCAAACCCACCGACGATAAAACGGCCAGCACACCCAATCCCCCGCCTCCCCCAAACCGAAGCGACGCCATCATGGTTCACGAAAAGCCACCCGGAAGAAGGCACCGGCATTGGAGTCTACCCGCCGACGGATCACTCCTCTCTCGCCCGGAAGACCAACGAACGGGGAAGGCTCCTCGAGAGGGCTGACCTGCCAACGGGCGTTCTCCCCCAAAACCGGGGACGATTGCAGTTCAGCCAGAATCGAATGACCGGATGCGATTCGGGGAAACTCGAGCACCACGTCGTCATCGACCCGCCGAACCGACAAACGCCAGACCTCATCGGCATCGAGCGGGTCGGTTCCCAACCGAAACTCCCAGAGATTGCTCGAACCATCACCATCGTGGTCGTTTTCCCGGGCTGCACGGGGATCCCTTGCCGAACCAAAGAACCGGGCCGCCCAATCCCCATAGGTCTCGGCGGGAAACGATTCGGTGATCCATTGCCGCATGAGATCAATCGCCCCTTGATCGGCCACGTTTGATCCCAAGGGCGGCATCCGGTCGTTCCCCAACGATGTCATCCTGCGAAGGATCTCCGAAGCCTGCGGATTCCCCGGCACGACAAGTCTCCTCCCGGGATGAATTGCGGGGTTTGCCAAAGCGCCCCCCAAAATCCCTGCCCCCGATAACGGCGTTTCAAATCGCGCATCCCAAAGACCAATGGCCTCCCCTCCCGGTTGATGACATTGGCTGCAATTCGAGTGGAGGTAAGATCTCACCCGATGAGTCAGATCGCTTCCTTCATCGTTGAACGGAGCCAGCGATTGGCTTTCCCCGTCGACATCCGACGCGTTGGAAAAATATCCCGCATCTCGGTAGGCAGCGAGTTGATTGGCCGCCCCCCCCTCGAACGAATGAAGGCGGTTGAGCTGAACCGTGTTGAATCCCAAAACCCCTCCGCTCTTTCGGGTATGACAAGCAAGGCATTCGCCCCGGCCAGGATAGCGCCAGGTTTGGCGCTCCAACACACCCTCTCGCTCAACCATAAAAACCTCATCCCTTCCCTCCGCTGCGACCAGGAACGCATTCTCCTGGTCATCATCCCAACGATAGGTCACGCCATAGACCCCGTCGGCACTCCGAACCAAGACCCGTGTCTCCAGACGGAGCCGGGAAGCCGGATCACCCTGAACGAGCTCCAGCTCGAAATGTTTGACCCAGAGACTGCCTTCCGGGAACTTCCATTGCCCGGCCCTCTGAAACTCGATTCGGTCATTGACGTCGGGCACGGAAAACCACCGGCGTTTGATCGCACCATCCGACCAAAAGGGTGCATTGACCGAATAGGGCACCAACCCCGGCTGGGGATCGAGATTGGCCACCTCCCGAAACAAACCGCTCGAGGCCAGGTCAGGCGGGATCACGTTCGCACCATTCGCTTCGGTGTCACGGGGGACCAACCGACGGAGCCGGGCCGAGTTGTAGTCGGCCAGCAATAGGTCCCCATTGCGAGGATCGACCCCGAAGGCGGAAATCCCCGTCTCCCGGGCAATATTCTTCCAATCCACGGCTCCCGCTGCCCCTCGACGCATCTGCCATATATGGCCGCTCGCGTAGTCGGCAAAAACATAGGCTCCGTATAGCGAGGGGATTCGGGACCCTCGGTAGACCACCCCGCCGGTAATGGATCTTCCCTGGTTCGACCGGTTCCCATGACTGTATTCCAGAATCGGCTCAACGAATTCCACCCCTTCCGGCACCGGCGACCGGTTGGGTCCGTCTCGAGTGCCTTCACGATAGTTCCAACCGTAGTTCCCTCCCCCGACAATCAGATTGACCTCCTCCAATCGCCCCTGACCGACATCACCCGCATACAATTCCCCGGTGGCGGGATCAAAGGCCATTCGCCACGGATTCCGCAAACCGACCGCCCAGAACTCGGTTCGCACTTCGAGGGGAACCAAGGCATCGCCATTGAACTGTTCGATCCCCACGTACGGGTTATCCAAGGGAATCGAATAGTTGGCCCGCCCCTCCTCATTGAAAACCACGGCATGATGCGGGTGGGGCTCGAGGTTACCCACCCGCTTGTCGACATCGATTCTCAAGATTCCGGCAAAGAAATCGCGGTCCAGTCGCTGGCTATTCCGAAGCGAATCATTGGCCGCTCCCTCATCCCCGAGCGCCACATAAAGATAGCCATCCGGCCCAAAGTGAAGATCTCCGCCATTGTGGTTCCCGGCATCGTCGCGTTGACTGAAGAGAACGACCTCAGACTCGAGCAGGCCCTCGTTCGGATGGTCCGGGTGGACCTGAAATCGGGAGAGCCGATTGGGAGAACGAGATCCCCGGGCGGTGTAAAAGACAAAAAAGGTTCCATTGCTCCGGTAATCCGGGTGGAAGGCGAAGCCCAGCAATCCTTGCTCTCCGGACGAAGCCTCAACCTTGCGAGACATCGAGAGAAAGGTTTCCCGAACGGGATTCTCCAGGTCGGGAATCACTCGAATCCGCCCACCCCGTTCCACGATGAACAGGCGATTCGACTCACCCGGAGGGGTGACCATGGCAACCGGCTGGGAAAAGGACCGAATCTCCGGAAACGCCCGTTCCAACTGAAACTCCTCCGCCGGCAACGCCGGGGGCATGACGCCGGTTGTATTGGCAACCCGCTTGAGCACCTCTCCCTCCAAACCCACTGGCAAGGCAAGCATCCACCCAACCCACAAGGACCTCATCACAATTCTCACAAGCCGCACTGATATACTAGCATTCATCATTCGTCATCAAAGGAATCACCCCGGGGCCGTCAGGGATCCCGGAATCCGCGCCCGCACCTGGCCCCGAGGAGGAACGATTCAGACCCATATTATGAGCAGTCTACGGGCCATATTCCCGCCTCCATTGGCTTCGCCAATTTCATCAGGTCGGCCTCAATCCTTGAATGTCCCGCGCCCGCCCTCCCCTGTCCCTCCGCGTCGTCCGCCACCCGATGAGGATGCGGAAAAACCTCGAGACCTCGCTTGTCAGCGATCGACCTCTCTCGATAGGGTCTCTCCCGGATTCACTCCCGATTGGAAGACTCGCCATGATACGAAATCGCCGCTTTTCATCGCCCCTCGCCATCATCGCCACGTGCCTCGTTCTGCCCTCAATCATGCCCACCCTCTCGTTGAGCGGCGCGGTCCAATCAGAGGTCGGGAAGGCGTTTCATCAGTTTGATCCGACGATGATTTCCCAACGAAACACGAAAGCCATCGTAGGCGCGGCGAACCAATTCCTGCAAACGCTCGATGAGTTGCTCCTCCCAAAGGCCCACCTCCCCTTCAACACCGCCGAAAAATCGGTCTGGAGCAATCTCCCCCCCAACCTCGATTATGCCGGGGTCCGGATCGCCGACCTGAGCCCCAGCGAACTGGAAAGCCTGATGAGGCTCCTGGCCACATCGCTGAGTCCCGCGGGGTTTGAGAAGGTTCGGGGGATCATGCTCGGCGACGACCTCCTCGTACGAGGCGATCAAACCGGAAATCGGATGCTTTTCGGTGCGGACAATTACTGGTTTTTCATCTTCGGCACGCCCTCGACCGAGACACCGTGGGGTTGGCAATTCGACGGGCACCACCTC
>DEAY01000173.1 GCA_002348345.1 Verrucomicrobia bacterium UBA2970 | reverse complement strand
CCAGTTTTCTAGGCGGCGGTCAATCGGTTCTCCATGGTTCTCGAGCACCGAAGAGATGGGCTCCGCCGGGTTGACCGTTGAGGATTTCGCCACCCATGATCCGGTCATCGACCATCTTCAGTTGCTTCAGTCGCAAGAGATGGCGTTTCAAGACATCAGGAACTTTTCCGAAAAGCTCGGCAAAGCCAACGTTGAGCTCAAGAAAAACTATGAGACGCTTCAAGAAGCCGAGCAACGACTGCGGCAACGAGAGGCGCGGACCCAAGGGATATTGGACACGGCACTGGACTCGATTTTGAGCATTGACTTGAACGGGGTCATCGAGACAGCCAACCAGTCAGTATTTCCACTGCTTGGACTTCCCACGAAGGATCTCATTGGTCAGCCCATCAAAAGGTTCCTGCCTTCCCTGGCGCCCCTCTTTCAACCGTCGGATCAGACTTCGTCTCAATCCGCCCCCTCCGAGTTGGTTCTAGGAGAACAATCGGAATGTATTGGAGTCAATGTTGTCGGACATGAGTTTCCCGCCTTGATGAGCATCACCAAATCTCCGGATGCCGCCTTTTATACCTTGGTGGTTCGAGATCTCACCGAGCTCAAGAGTAAGGAGCAACAGCTTCAGCAATCCCAGAAAATGGAGGCGATCGGCACGTTGGCAGGCGGCATTGCACACGATCTGAACAACATGCTCTTCTCCATGCTTCTGCTTGTGGAGGAAAGCTTGGAAGGGCCGGAGGACTCCAATCAAGTGCGAGAGAATCTGCTCCAGATTCAAGAGAGCGCGCTCAAGGCGAAGGATGTGGTGGAGCAAATTCTGACCTTCAGTCGTAAGGAATTGGTTCAACACGCCGTGTTCTCGATCAATGATGCCGTGGTGGGAGCCCTGAAGATTATTCGGGCCACCATCTCCTCAGCCATCCGGATCGACTGCCAGCACGAGGCCCGGGCCCACATCAAGGGCAATCAAACTCAGATCTATCAAGTCATTGTCAACCTTTGCACGAACGCGGCCCAGGCAATGCCGGACGAGCAAGGGACGATCAAGATCTTGCTCGATCGAAAGATCGAAGACTCGGACGGGGTAAGGTCGTCCTCGGATTACATTCGATTGTCCATCACGGACAGCGGTGCTGGCATAGCGCCCGAGAACCTTGAACGTATCTTCGAGCCCTTTTATTCGACCAAGAAGGCGAAAGGGGGCAGTGGATTGGGGCTCGCGGTAGTGCACGGAATCATTCAATCCCACAACGGGAAGATCAAGATCAGCAGCGATCTGGGAAAAGGGACACGGGTCGATATCCTCTTTCCCACCACCGGTGATCCGGAGTCTGTCGCGGGGGGGGGTGGAGGCACCGGAGTCCTGTGTCGAGGAAACGGCTCAATCCATTCTCACCGTGGACGATGAAGACCTCGTCCGGAGAACCTTGGCGAGAACCCTGTCCCGTGCGGGCTTTAACGTGACCACCGCCCAGAACGGCCAAGAGGCGTTCGAGCTCGTCACCGCCAATCCGCACTCGTTTGATTTGATCTTGAGCGACCAGACCATGCCGAGAATGACCGGACGAAAACTGGCCGAATCCCTTGCGTCGGAGGGAAGCAAAGTCCCCATTGTGTTGATGAGCGGTGTCCCGATTGAAGGGTTAACCGATCAAGCCGCCGTGGCTGCCAACATCGCGTCGGTGATCATGAAGCCGATCCGGAAATCTGACTTACTCTCGACCGTTTCGGAGTGCCTCGAGAAACCATCACGGGATACTTCGGGCAGAGGATGAGTCTGGAAACGGAGGGGGCAGTTCCTGCATCCGCCCGCTTTTGAGCCTGGATCCACTGGTGACACAGAGTGTTGCAGGAGGAGGATTGCCCATGGCTTTCGGGAGAGAATCTGGTGTCGTATGGAACGACGATTACCTAGCCTTGATCGCAGGCATCTTGGCATCCACCTCTTTGCGCCAGTTTTGGAGGCGCACCAGGAGGCGTTTCGCGACGGCAGGTTGTTCGAGTGAGAGGTCGCGTTGTTCGCCGAGATCTTGGTTCAGATTGAACAATTGTATTGAATGGTTTTCGAAATACTCGATGAGCTTGTAATTTCCCTCTCGGATGGCGCCATTGGGGCTTTGGTAGCCATGGTTGCTATAGTGGGGAAAGTGCCAAAAAATGGGGCCACGCCGGTAGGCTTCGCCCATCAGAGCCGGTACGAAACTCTGACCATCAACGTGTTGGTTTGGTAGGGCGGGCAAATCAAGCATCTCGAGCAGGGTGGGGTAGTAATCAGTCCCCGTGACGAGAGCCTTGGAGGTTTGATTGGCCTTGGTCCGACCGGGCCAATAGACAATCAGCGGGACGCGAATGCCGCCTTCGTAGTTCCAGCCCTTGGCCCCCCGCAAGGGCAGGTTGGAGGTTGAAAAGCGCCGGTCGAGTGCTTGGCGCGGTTTGGTGATCTCGCAGTATTGGTTGGAGGCCGCCATGCCCCCGTTGTCCGAGGTGAAGATCACGATGGTGTTCTCTTCGAGGCCAAGTGCCTTTAGCTTGGTACGGATTCGCCCGAGACTCTCGTCAACCGCTTCCACCATGGCGGCGAACTCAATGTTGTCCTGTCGCTGTTTGACCCACCAAACGCGTTGGTCCTGGGTATGGTCGAAGGTCTGATCCTGCTCAATCGCCTTTAGTTCCTGATTTGAGAGCGCGGGGCCGTCTGGATTGGGCTCGAGGATGTAGTCTGGCCCATCTGCTGGTGGCGTGGCGGCGAGTTTGCGTCGGTATTTCTCGACCAAATCCTTGCGGCCCTGGATGGGGTCATGGACGGCAAAGTGTTCGAGATGGACAAAGAACGGACGGTCATGGTGCCGCTCGATGAAATCAAGGGCGGCGTCGGTCAGTTTATCGGTGAAGTAGTCGCCGGCCTTGGCGGGTAGCTTGCCCGTGTAGGCCGGGGCGAAGGGATAGTAAAAGTTCCTCACCCATCCTGTGATCGCCTCATCGAAGCCGTAGCTCTTCGGGTCTCTTCTGAGGTGGGCCTTGCCGTAGTTCGCGGTGGCGTAACCGTGCGCCTGCAGAGTGGTTGCCAGCGTGACTTCCCCCTCTGGCAGGGCCCGCGCGCGCTCGGCGCTGTGAAGCTTCTCGTAGTCCCGTTCGGGGCGTCCCCCCAGCCAGTCTGTGAGATCGAGTCGGGCCGGGTACTTGCCGGTGAGAATACTCGCGCGACTCGGCGAGCAAACGTGGCAGGTTGAGTAGGCGTTTTCGAAGCGCACGCCCTCGCCGGCCAACTGGTCGATGGCTGGGGTTTCGTAAAAGCGGCTGCCGTAGCATCCCACATCCCGTTGCCCCAAGTCGTCGACCAGAAAGAAAACCACGTTCGGTTTTCGTTGCGCGTGCGCTGTCACAGCGACGAGGCACATGAGCACAGACAGCAACGACGGATGAAGTTTCTTCGGGAAGTTCATAGGGTTGATGAAAAGAGTCTGCGGGACCGGGTCGATCCTTCAAGTCAATTACTTCTTTTTTGACGGATTCGCCGATTCGATGGGCTTTCGGGAGAGCCTTTGAATGGCGATGCGAGAGGGGGGCGAATGGGCGATCCGGGGACGCCCGGTGCCACACCGTTTTGTCTTGTAGGCGGTCTCAGAAGCGGAAGAGCCCGCCGACCTTGAGCGTGGCAATCGATTCTTGAACCGCGATGGACTCGTGATAGGCGCGATAGTTTTGGTTCAACACCAGGAACATTTTTGCGCCCGGGCGGTATTCCCATTGGATTCGACTGTTGTAACCAGCGGATTTGGAGTCGCTGTCGTATTGGACGAGGTGCGTCCAGAACAAATCGGGGGTTGCGGATAACAGGAGCCGAAGGGAAACGAGGTGGGTCTCTCCCTCTTGGGTCGGAAGCCGAATGTCACTGTAGGCATAGTCTGCCCTGAGAGCCATGTGTTTCCAGGCGCGAAGATTGCCCCCTAATGAATAGGACTCACGATGTCCGCCATAGAATTCTCCAAAATCAATGCTGAGATCGGGCGCCAGCATGCGGTAACCAGCCATATCGAGAAAAACTCGGTAACGATCGAAGGTGGATTCGCCGGCGGGAATGGTCATGTCGCCGGCGATTTCGAATGGATCCGAGGGCGCATCGAAGTTTCGGCTGTAACTGAAGGAAAGATCGTCGCCGCTTTCGAGATCCAATGACAAGGGGGTGATTCGATGCATCGAGGATTCGAGTCGATTGTCGAGATCGGTAAAGTGATCGTTCTCATACCAGAAGTGTGCTTGTCGGACCCAAGAAACCGATGCCGGCCGGGGCCGGAATCCCCAAAGGCTGTTGTAGGCGCGGATATCTTTTCGCCGGACGAATCCGAGGGCCGGATTGAAGCCGTCGTCGATTTCAATGTACTGGAGATGAAAGAAATAGCGATCGTTTGGAAGGGTGAGATTACCCCCGTAAGAATAGCCGTTCTCAACGGTCATGGAGTCGGTGTAGGTCCCCAAACCAAAGACATTCGCTTGAAGGGTCTGGGTGCCCATGAATTCGGTGTTGCGATACCGGAAATCCGGGCCGAAGAGGAGGTTGTCCCCGGTGGTGTTGGGATCTCCCGCCGTGGTAATCCAACCGACGCTCGATTGCTCCCCGATGTCCCGGGCCACCCGGCCCGCAAAGACGTTCTTTTGGCCAATGCCATCCTTGGAATCCAGGATGGCGTCGGTGACCCCGATTTGATACTTGCCCGCTCGGCCTGCAACCTTGGCGGCGGCGATGATCGGAACGATTGAGCCGTTGGTATTGCGTCCGATGCGGCGTGAGAAGAAGGGAATGACGGGCCGGTTGAACCCGATCCGGCTGCGGCCGGCCGTCTGGAGCCCGCCGAATTCAAAGAGGCCGCTGTCTTCCAGGAAAAACGCGCGTCGCTCGGGAAAGAAGAGGGGGAAACGGGTGAAGTTGAGCTGTCGCTGATCCACTTCCGTCTCTGCGAAGTCCGTGTTGTAGCTCAGGGTGGCGGACATTTCGGGTGTCATACGGTAGCGGACATCCGTACCAAACTCGCCTAGCAGGTCGGAGTCGCCGTTTCCGTGACGAACGCGGCCCAGAACATAGGGGGCTACTTCAAGGCCCAGACCTTGGTCCAGCCCGTCGAGATCAACGATGTCGCCGGCTTCGGAAACGTGATAAGTCCATAGGTGAGGCAGGGCGCCCGTCCAGCGTCCGCGTTCGTTCTTTCGAGCAATCGTGCGGGACATGTTGAAGCCCCAGACGCTTTGGTTGGGGTCAAAACTGATCGACTTGGCCGGGATGGCCACCTCGGCCGTCCAGCCCTGGTCGGTGATGGCCGTCCTTGCGATCCAGGCACCATCCCAGTTCTTGTTGCGATAAATGTTGTTGGTGAGAAGTGAGTCGTATCGGGTGCCATTGGGGTTGACGGCAAAGACGTAGCCGTTGCGCTGACGATGGAAGGTATCGAGCGCCATGTAGATGTAATCGTCCGAAAAGATCGAGTCGGAATCCCGTTCCATGACCCTTGCCTTGATCGCCGAGGGATCGGAGTCGTTGGCCCAGATTCCAAGGTAGAGGTAGTCTTCATCATAGACGATCTTGAATCGGGTTGATTCCGTCATGGGAGTGCCGAAATCACGGTCGTAGCGGAACAGGGGGCCGGCGAATGGACCCTGCTGCCAAATCGGGTCGTCGAGGATGCCGTCGATTTGCGGCGGGGTGGTGACGCGAACCGCGTGGATGATTGGCTTCTCCTCGGGTTCTTGGCTTGGCGCGGAAATGGGGGGGGGGAGGGATTGGCCGATCAGGCGCATCACGGCGGTAAGCCCGGCGAGTCCGGCCATTACGAGATGGGTTCGTTGAGAGTCGATAATCATCATCCGGACGATCCTCTCTCCTGGAGACGAGGGGGTTTCCGCGGGCAACGCGCCGAGTCATATCATTTACCCTCGGTGGGATCAATGTAATCCGGCCAATGGTTTT
>DEAY01000237.1:17341-22182 GCA_002348345.1 Verrucomicrobia bacterium UBA2970 | reverse complement strand
CGCGTCACGAGTTAGCGAAGACGGATTCGCGCACCCATCGGAAGAGCCATGTCAGGAGGAGAACCACCGACATCAGTGCCACCACCGTTTGAGCCGGGGGCAGATCATGATAGTTCCCCAATACCAACCCAACGAGAACACAAGCCAGCGACATCAACGGAGCCACCATGAACATGGCGGGGATATCACGACAGAGATTCTTTGCCATCTGGGCGGGCAACACTAGACAACCGAAGGTGAAGAGCATCCCCGAGGAGCGGATGGCCAAGCCCGTTGCCAGGCCCAACGCACTGGCGATCACGATCGACCAGAGAAAGATGTTCGCGCCAACAGCGGCGGCCATGACCGGGTCGGATAGGTAAAGCGTCAACCGCCGCAATCGGAGCGCAAGAAACCCGGCAAAAAGAAGGGCCAGACTCCCGAAGACAGCAATATCAGCGGAACCGGCACCGATGATGCTTGAGGAGAATAACGACTGAATCTCCTTCAACCCATAGGGCATCCTTGCCAACAGAAGCACCGAAAGGCTCCCGCTCGCCAGGAAAATCCATCCCGTCATTTCCTCACTCGTCGACCCTCCTCCTTGCTGATGCTTGCGCGCCACCAGTAACGAGGCCCCGACTGAACAGAGCACCGCCGAAAACACGGGCTGACCCAAGCGAAAAAACAAACTCAATGCGACGCCCAGCATTGATGCCTGGGACACCGCCGCGGCGACAAAAACATTACCACGGGCCACCACCACCACTCCCATGAGGGACAATGACACTCCAATGAGCAACGCACTGATGTAGGTGCGCGAAAACAGAGACCAGGATTCGATGAACTCTGCAATCATGCCACGACTTCAGGATGCTCGAGTTCGGTGCGGATCGTAAATCCTCCCGAGGCTTCCGCTCTCACCTTCGTCGGAACGCCAAATGCCCACTCCAGGTTCTCACCGGTCAGCACATCCCCGACCGGACCACAGGTCACTCGCCGGTTCTTGAAGACCGCCACATGGCTGGCGTAGCGCCCAGCCAGTTGAAGGTCATGCGTCACGAAAATCACCGTGATTCGATGTTGCCGGTTCAAATCGGTGATCGTCTTCAAGAGTCCCGACGACGCCGCCAGGTCCAAACCTGCCGTCGGCTCATCGACGATCATCAGGAGGGGATCCCTCACCAATGCCCGCGCAACCATCGCCCTTTGCCGTTGTCCTCCGGAAACTTTCCATATACTCCGTTCGCGGATACGCTGAACCCCCATCACTTCAAGCGATTTCTGCACCCGCCTCCTTAGCTTCGACTCATCGACCGCCAAACCGGCCGTGCCCTGTGTCACAAAGGACTGAATCGTTGTCGGCACACTGGGATTGAGATCGCAGCTCTGGGGCACAAAACCGATGCGCGTTCGACGGGCGAAATCGGCCCGCAATCGAACCAAGCCGCGCCTCGGTCTCAAAGCTCCAAGCAGGGCCTTAATCAGAGTGGTTTTCCCTTCTCCGTTGGGCCCAATAAAGCACCAGAACTCACTATCGTGAATCTGCATCTCGACAAATTCTAAAATCGTATTCCGACCATATGCGAAGGTGGCTTCCTGCACTTCGACAATCGGATCAGTTTTTTTCTCCGGAGCCTTATCGGCGCCCCTCTCATCCGAATCATGGGACGGCTCGCTTTGACGGACGGAGGGTGCAATCCCCAATTGCTCTAGAACATCTTTGCTCATTGTTTCAACACTCCTCTCAGTTCGACGCTGAACTCGCTACCGCGTCTAGGGCAGCGATCACCGTTTCCATGTTGTGACGGATCATATCGAAATAAGAATCCGTGTTAGGCCGGGCCTTCGTCTGGTGGCACATTGGTAAAGCCTTCGCTCCCGTGTTCTCCGAAACAAAACGAGCATGCCTTTCGTCAAAATAAGGTGCAGAAAAAATAACCGACACCGACTGGGTCTTCATCTCATCGATGAGAATTCGAAGATGTTTGGTGGTCGGAGGCACGCCGGGTTCGGGCTCGAAATAACCAAGAACAGACAACCCGATGCGCCGTGCGAAATAGGGCCAAAGGTCGTGATCCCCGACGATCACGGTGCCTCGATGTTTCGCCAACCTCCCCAACCAACCTCCCAAGGCAATCCCATGCGTCTGCTTGCTGAGGAAATCGGTCAGTTCGTCCTTCAGATAAAGATCAGCAATCTCAATCACATCATGCTGCATGGCCAATTCTGAACCAATGAGGGCATCGGACACCCGCTTGCGAAATGCGGCGTAGTTCTCCGCCAGTGCTTCCTTTTGGTCCGGCATGATGGCACCCAACCGGTCCTCGATCAGTTTCGCTGCCCGGATTCCCTCGATCGGATCGAGGAGGTAGTGAGGATTCCCCGATGGGTGAAGCCCACTGGATTGTCCAACCCCAAACGCTTTTCCCACGGCACCCTCCAAGGGCATGACGACTCCGGAAGTATCCAAGAAGCCCTCGGTCCCTTCTCCAATCTTCGGATTCTTAACGTTGACCATTAAATCAGGATACCAAGCCGCTTCGATGTCGTTTCCAACCTGGATCCAGAGGTCCGCATCGTTCATCTCGCGGACGTAGCTTTGGAGAATATCCAGAGCGTGGGGATCCTGGTTTCCCTTCCCAAAACAGTGAAGTTCAACCGTGTCACCGGCGATGGCCTCAACGAGCCCCATGAGATCAGTCGTCGACACAATGACACAGGGAGGACCACCCGCGGCATGGGCTCCGTCATGAGCCTCGCCATTGTGGGCAGACTCATTTTCAGGGCCACCACATCCAACCATCAACCAGCTGGTTGCTGTGACCGCCAAGACGGTCCCAAACGACACAGTCCACTCTTTCTTCACCTTCATAAGCCAGTCTATCACTTGAGTCATTTCTGCAAATCGGAGGATGGTTCCGACTAAATGTCGTCTCCCCCTTCTCCGGCACAACAACAATCTTCATTCCCGCAGGACGAACCGCCGTATCGCAACCGCCTCAACCGCATTCCCAAACAGTGAGAAGCCGCCAGGAGTCCCCCACCCATCCCGGAACCGAGCGCTTGGCTCCATTGAATGTCTCGGGCGCAACAAAACGGGGGCGCCGTTGCATGGACCCAGGTCAGCGTCCCACCTCCGGCAACAACCAGAATCAAGGGCCACCAACTTGCCGTCTTCGTCATGCCTCCAATCGCGCAAGCCATCGCCAAAACAACCGACCCAACCACAAACACCCGTTCAAAAAACGGATCGGCAATCAAGGTCCGAGAAAGAAAGGGCAGCGCGATCACTAGCCAAGGAAGACAGAGGCAATGCAGCGCGCACACAGAAGACGCCACGACACCAAATCGATCCCATACAACGTCGTCAGTAATTCCACCGCCGCGGAAACCCACAACTAGCAGTCGCGATGCGAGAGACTTCCGTTTTTCCATCGTTCAGCTTGCGTTTCGTTTCCGGTTTATCCACCAAAGGAGCCCGGCGAATCATCACGCCGGGCCCCTCACCTCCTATCCCTGTAACCTGTTTATTCCAAAGAGGATTCCCTATACCGGAAGAACTTGCTTTCCCCATCAAGACCGACGGGAACGACCACCTCGATCACTCCGCCATCGCCTGAGATTGGTTGCCCTTCAGCCCCCCACTCGCTTCCGTCGAATGCCCCGATGGATTCCAGCTGATAGGTGCTCCCCGCAGTAGTCGGCCAGGAGAGAAGGAAACCGCCGTCCGCTCCCCGACTAATCGAGAGCCCGGCACGAGTTGATTCAATTTCAACCGCGAACTCGACGACCTCGCTCTGGGTGGCGACCCCGCCATCCTGGAGTTGACCCGATGCCTGTAACCCTAGCTTGTATACCCCGGGAGCCGTAAACCCCCAGTTCTGATGAGAGTGACCTCCCACCTTCACAGGAAACACGTCGCTGCTATCAATGCCATCCGCTGAATTGAAGAACACGTTCGGCGATCCAAACTCATCGACTGCATAGAGCGATACTTTGCCAGGCCCCCGGACACTGACCAGACTCAGCGCCACCGAATCGTTCTCAAACACACCCGAAGGGATCTCGTCTCCGGCAATCCCCAGGAACAACACCCCTTCGGTCTCCTCCTGAGGCAGAACCCAAACCGAATCTCCGGCAGATCCCAGGAACCCGAAGGACGCGTCATCCGGGACACTCTCTCTCGTCGCGGAAACCCCCTGAAGCAAGGCCTCACCGGGTTCAACCTCACGTTCGTTGGCTTCGTCCAACAGTGCCAGTTCCCACTCCCCGTCTTCGTAAACAACCTCCATGTCCAACTCTCCGGTGCTGAACACTTCCGGCTCAATCACCTCGAAAAAGAAGGACACCGCTTCGCTTTTCAGCGTTTCGCCGCCTCCGGCCTTAACGCCAGAGGCCTGCAACGTCACTTCATACTCACCGGCTGCTGAGAAGCCCCAGTTCTGATGTGAGTGACCTCCCACCTTCACCGGGAACACATCATCCTCACCAATGCCATTGGCGGAATTATAGAACGCGCTCGGACTTCCGAATTCGTCGGTGGCATACAGATACACATTCCCAGGGCCTTTGACCCCAACCAGGTTCAAGCCAACCGAGTCGTTCTCGAACTCTCCCGCCGGAATCTCATCACCCGCAATCCCCAGGAACAGAACGCCCTCGCGCTCATCCTGCGGCAGAATGAAAATCCGATCCCCGGGACTGCCTAGGAAACCAAATGAAGGATCATTGGGAACCGGCTCCAAGGTGGATGATCCGCCAGTCAGGATTCCGTCGCTGGCTTCGATCTCGCGCTCGTTGACTTCGTCCAACAAGACCAGCTCAAACTCCCCATCCTCAAACGCCACTTCCAGGTCGAT
>DEAY01000237.1:13734-17004 GCA_002348345.1 Verrucomicrobia bacterium UBA2970 | reverse complement strand
TCAACAGTTCGGGTTGGCTGGCACCCTGAATGTCAAAGGTGAAGACAACCACATCGCTACTCGATGGAGCAGCGTCCCCGACCAACTGCCCCGAGGCCTGAAGACCCACCCGATAGAGGCCTGGTTGGCTAAAACCCCAGGCTTGGTGAGAGTGACCCCCAACGTTCACCGGAAACGCATCGCTGTCGCTAAGACCGTCAGCCGAGTTGAAAAACACATCCGGACTCCCAAATTCATCGACCGCATAAAGCGATACCTGCCCTGGTCCCTGGGAAGAAACCAACTTCAATTGAACGACGTCCCCCTCAAACGCCCCCGCTTCGATCTCATCCCCGGCAATCCCCAAAAAGATCACCCCCTCCGTCTCATCTTGCGGTAGGACATTCACCGTATCTCCCGGATTTCCCAGGAAAGAAAAAGCGGGATCGTCGGGAACCGTCGTTTGCGTGGCACTCGTTCCGCGGATGACGAGTTCAGCGGCGCTGATCTCTTCCTCATTCACTTCGTCCAACCCGACCAATTCCCACTCGCCATCCTCAAAGGCGACTTCCAGATCAAGTTCTCCGTCGCCAAAGATCGTGGGGCCGAAGACTTCAAAAAGGAACTCGACATCTTCGCTGGCAACGTCCCCCCCATCGGCCAGCACACCCGATGCATTCAAGCCGACACGGTAAATTCCGGGCGCAGAAAACGCCCAATTCTGATGCGAGTGTCCGCCGACCTTGACCGGAAACCGGTCGTCGTCGCCCACCCCGTCGCCGGAATCAAAATACTTGGTTGGCGCCCCAAACTCATCGGTTGAATACAGGAATACGGATCCCGGCCCAACCACACTGGAAAGGTTGAGAGCAACTTGGTCGTTTTCAAAGACGCCTGCCGGAATCTCATCTCCCGCGATACCCAAGAAAAGAATCCCTTCCTGCTCATCCTGGGGCAGTATGTAAATACTCTCACCAGGAGCACCCAGGAATGAGAAAGCCGGATCTGACGGGACCGTCCCCCACGTCGCGGGACCGGCGTGCAAGGCCGCGTCGCCCGCCTCGATCTCCTTTTCATTCGCCTCATCGAGCAGGAGCAACTCCCATTCACCGTCCTCGAAAGCGACCTCCATATCCAACTCACCGCGATCATACACATTGACCGCAAACCGGTAGAATTCCTCATCACTCAAAATCGGCGCCGCCTGCCCCGTCAGCGTTCCTTCAACGGCGAATCCAACCTCATAGGTTCCAGGCGACGTAAATCCCCAGTTTTCATGAAAATGACCCGGGGCCGCAGAATCCACATGATCGCTTTCATCGATTCCATCCCGGGAATTCATCGGCACCTCAACCGTTCCCGCGCCCCCGGTAATCCACATGAAGAAATCCCCGGGTCCATTGACGCTCATCAATCGGATGTCAAAGCGATTGCCCTCAAAGGTTCCAAGCGGGGTGTCCGAGGTATTGATCCCCATGAAAATAACCCCTTCGCGATCAACTTGGGGAGCGATCCACAGGGGGTTTCCGGGTTCGCCCAGAAAGTCAAATCTGGGGTTGTCCGGGATCAGTGCTTTTGATTCCTCACCCAGACCGATCGTGACCTCGTCGGGCTCGTTGTTGATCCATACTTTCCAATTCCAACTTCCATCGCTGTAGGCGACCTGAAGATCTCCGTGACCATCCGTCCAGCGCAGCCTTTCTGCGGCATTAACCGATTGGATTGTTATGAGGAGGCAGACCGCTGCAAATAGTTGATAGCTGCTTCGTTTCATTCCGTCTTTGTATTTCTGATATCGAATGTTTTGTTAAATTGTTTGGTCGGACTGCCCCGTCTGATATTGCTTTCTAGACAGTCGTTTTCGTGAGCCAAGATCCCTCCCGCGATCGAATCGCCGGCCTTTCAGGCCTCATTCAATCGGGAGTCGGAACTCGGGTGGCTGTGCCACATTAATCCCGGCATCGATCTGCCGTTTGATCTCACGGGCATCGATCGCTTCGACGTGCCCATCCACAAATAAATAGTTCGCGCGCCCACTGGTCCGATCTGGATTCGGCGCCCCCGTCCGGTGCCGATCAGTCTGGATATCCGCGATCACCCCCCCCCAACCGCTCCGCATCCAGGACCGGGAATGGGTGTGATCTGAGAAGATTGAAGGGCCATAGCCATCAGCCACCTCGAACAAAAGAATGGTTTCCGATGGCTGCCGTAACTGCTCCAATTTGGGGAGGGGCGTGAGAACCTGGCCAAAAGAATCAACAACGGGCACCGAAACAAATTCGTTCAGAATATAGCTCGTGCCGCCGTTGTTCCATCTCACCGTCCGGTTCGGATCCGCCGGACACAATCGAATGGCATCCGAATTCCCTACGTAAGGAAGGATTTTTCTGATCCATATCTTGTTTGTGCTGAGTGTCTCGTGAGCGGTCATGGGAAGCCGACCCTCGAAATCATCACCATACATAGCGATCCCGATGCCGATCTGCCGCAGATTCGAGGCACACTTGATCTGCTTCGCCTTGGAAGAGGCTTTTCCCAACGCCGGAAAAAGCATGGCCGCCAAAATGCCAATGATGGCAACCACAACCAAAAGCTCAATCAGCGTAAATGCATTGGTGCCAAAGATCGGACACCCTCGTGAATAGCACGAGTTGACGGGCCTTGGTGATTTCATTTTTCGATCTTGTATCCGGACACTTTACGAATCGCCTTCGCATTGAAGCCGAAGACGGGAAACACGCTGGCACCCCAGCGTCACAACAGAGAGGATCTAGATCACAGAGGGCGGAGCCCGGGAAGGAATCGAAAAGAAAACGAGATGAGGATGGAATCCAGAAGAGAATAGCTCGACAGGCTCAGCTATTTTCAATTTCAAAAGCACGCTGTCTGCAAGTGAAACCTGCAAGAGATGACCAGCCTGGCAAAAGGGTTCAAGCGGATCTCCATGATCGTGATGCGGCTCCCCGGAAGGGAGCTCTTCTCCAGCGCCCCCTCCCTCGGGCAAACGATGCGTAAGAGAACAATGCACATCATCCCCATGCATCCAGGTGTGGAAGGCCGGGCTATGTGATCCAAGGGAAAGCAAAGAGACGACGGCAACCATCAAAGCTGATAGGCCCGAGTGCCAAATCTCCATTTTCCGTCTTGCAATCATCGCGTAGCCCAATCTATTGAAAGCAAAAGGTTTGCATTCAGCAAGACCTTTTTGCAAACTATTAGCAAATAAGAGGATGCCCAATCATTAAATGAAATCCTCCCGCTCGTTGAGATCGTGCTTCTCGTTCCAGATCA
>DEAY01000237.1:10396-13402 GCA_002348345.1 Verrucomicrobia bacterium UBA2970 | reverse complement strand
CCAGATCATAGCAATTCTTGGAAGGAGAGAACGAAGCCAGGTGACCCATGTGACCCCCAGAACTGATTGAAATCAAATGCCCCGCCCCGCTAGACGCCAACTCGAGCAAACGATTCGAAAGTCTGGACTCAGGGTTACCGATGCCCGGCTCGCGACCCTTGAGTTATTACATCTGACCGCCTCGCCTTTATCCCACGCCGATGTCGCGGGACACTTGGCAAAACATGGTGTCAACCAAGCCACGGCCTATCGTAATCTCAATGACTTCGAAACCGCAGGGATCCTCCGTCGCACCGAGTTGGGGGATCATGTCTGGCGATTCGAACTCATTGCGGAAGGTGAACAAACAAATCCAGGACATCCCCATTTTCTATGTGTGGATTGCGGAGGGATCTCCTGCTTGATCGGAAATGATTCGATCCCAAAGGACATCGAGCTCAACGGACACCGTCGAGAAGTAACAGAGATCATGATTCGAGGCCATTGCGGAGAGTGCGATTGAACTTTCCCTCGCTCCATTTTGTTTTGTCAGGATGGATCTAGATCAACGGTCAAGAAACAGACATCCCAGAAGAACTGATTGAATCTCACAATGAAAGACAAACCCAAATCAAGATGCTCCGATCCTTCCTGGGCCTTTGCCGCCAGGAAAAGCGTGACTCAGGTGGAAGAAGGGGAGGACCTTGCACCAAAGTTTGGTGAAACAGGAACCCTTCCCTGCATCACCCAACATTCCAAGACCAACGAAATCCTTATGTTCGCCTACATGAACCAGGAGGCGCTCCGTCTTACCATCGAAAAGGGATTTGCTCATTATTGGTCGCGTTCGCGCCAGAAGCTCTGGATCAAGGGAGAGACCTCTGGGATGCGCCAGCACGTCCATCAGATTCTTGTTGATGATGACCAAGACTGTGTCATTCTCCGCGTCACGTTGACTCCTCCCGCCGCAGGCGGACGCGAAGCCTCCTGCCACGTGGGTTACCGAACCTGCTTCTATCGAGAAGTGATCCCCGCCGAGCATGGACCAAGGCTCCGGTTCATTGAGCCTGACAAAGCGTTTAATCCCGAGATTGTTTACCAAGGCACTGAAAACCCCACCCAACTTTAGAGGCACGCCGCCTGCCAAGGACGCCTAGGGCCCATCCCAACCCACCCATTCCTTGCATCAACCGCAGCAGGGAGCACATCGCCTGATGCAAACCGCAAAGCCACTCCTCATCATTTCAGGCTTTCTCGGCGCCGGGAAAACAACGCTTCTCCGTCGAATCCTTGCAGAGCTTGATGCAAGGGAGCTGAGATCTGATGTCATCCTCAACGACTTTGAGAACGCGACGATCGACGCCGCAACCCTCAATAAACACACCACAACAACGGTAGCCCCGATCGCGGCTGGCTGCGCTTGCTGTGAGAGCCTCGATGAATTACTCACCCTCTGTGAAGCGGCCGCATCGGGGGCGGGCGACCTGCTTTTGCTGGAACTAAACGGCACGGCCGACCCCCTGGCCCTCCTCGAATCATTTACCTTGGTCGAGAACAAGCTTCCATTCTTCCCCCGCCTCCAAGTTTGCGTTGTTGATGCGCGCCATTGGGGCAAGCGAAATGAGTTTTCCCGCCTGGAGGCGCGACAACTGGAGTCAGCCGGTTTCTGGCTTCTCACCCATACCGAACGAGTCAACCACGCTCAACTTCAAGAACTGAGGTCAACCCTCCGCAGGATGGCTCCCAATTCCGTTGAAACCACCGCACTCCAAATGGTTCAAATCCTCGCCTCAGAAGAGGGTCAGAAGATAACAAGCCCCCTTGGAATACCCCGATTATACCAACCCGCCCATGATCCAATCGGCGGCTCAGATAGACCGATTGCCCCCTCATCCCGGCACCTCGATGATACCGTCCACGGGCTTTCCCACCGATTCACAGGATGGCAGATCAAACTTCCCCACAAAGTACGTAGCGCCTCCATGAAGCGACTTTTGCGACGACTCCCAAAGTGGGTGATGAGAGCAAAAGCACTTGTCAAACTCGTGGAAGAACCCGGCTGCAGATGGCTATTTGAAAAAGTGGGAGACGAGGTGATTCCACACCCCTTGCCAGTCCATGAACTTCGCCACGCCTCTTCCTCAATCGTTTGCATCGGCCCACGCCTAGACACGGAAAAGCTCCAGGCACTCGTGGTCACCGAATTCGGCGTCCAACCACCACCAACGTATTAACTCCAGCAAGTCCGGCTGCTCCTCACCGAAGACCTTGATGACGCATCCGGCATCCGAACTTCTCGTCAAGGCAGAGCCTAATCATGGAGAGCACTTCCCGAATCAAGCGTTGAATTCAAGCCCGCTCTCCGTTGATCGGATCGCTCGCCCTTCCAGTTCGAAACCTCACCAAGCGGTCGTTTTATAGGGAGCAGTAACCCAGCCAAGCCCAGTGATTGGAGGCTAATACCATTCCTCCTTCCAATCCCCTTTCCGGCTTTCCGTAGAGGACATCTCCGGAAATTGGAATTGATTAATGCAAATTGTTTGCATTATAGTTCCTGTTCGAAACGATGGCCCCGGTCCAAACCAGACAGCCCTGCCAATCAATGGCCGGAATCCTGATCACTGCGATCATGCTCCTCGTCTCGTTGGGATCACGAAGCCATTCGTTTCACCAATGGATTTGCGCAGGGCAAGTCTGTTGCATCGTAAAGCATGCTGCTCCAAAAGGCGACTCGACTCATGACGGTCACGATCCGAATGAGAGGAATGATGAAGTTCCCGATCCGCTTCAGCCCTTCTGCCAATCGGGAATCGACACTCCTTTGACTTCTGTCAGGGTCTGCCCGAGGTCAGATCCATCATCCCATCTTCCGACCATTCCGACGGTCCGCACCCCCACCTGTCATTGTACCCCGACGTCTCCCACCCGGGCACCTCCTTCTTTGGTTTAGTCCTCCCTTAAAACCGCGCTTTGCACTGCGGTTATCGCTGCAATGCTCGATAGAGCAAAGGCAACACCACAAATGTA
>DEAY01000237.1:8948-10002 GCA_002348345.1 Verrucomicrobia bacterium UBA2970 | reverse complement strand
CAAAGACCGTGTCAGAAACAATTCGCTTTTACCCTCATTGAACTACTGGTTGTCATTGCGATTATCGGAGTACTGGCCGCGATGCTCTTGCCAGCACTTGCTAATGCATCCGAGAAGGCCAAACAAGTCAAGTGCGCCTCAAATATGAGACAAATTGGCTTAGGCATCCTCATGTATGCTGATGATTTTGATGGCCGACTTCCCAAAACTGGCCAGGAAACTCTCAATACGAATGAGATGTTTATCACCAAGATTCGGCCTTACGTGGGGAATTGTGAACTCATTCGCTTTTGTCCGAGTGACCCCACACGAATGGGGAGACTCAAAAGCGGGGGGACCAGCTACATCCTGAACGATTTCATCTCGGTTCCACTAATTGATCCGTTTGGACAACTTCTCTCGGCACTTCCAAAACTGGACCAACTCCGGCATCCCGCCCAAACAATTCTCATGTTCGAGGTCGCAGATGAGTACGGACCCATCATTACTGTCGATCACGCCCACGCTCGAACTTGGCCGAATAGCGGTTGGGAAGGCGTCATCGATGATATCCGGCCCGACCGTCATCGAACAGGAGCTGCCAACCCGACTCGTACGGACGGACGCGCCAACTATTTGTACTGCGACGGTCACGTGGAAACCATTCCTGCTCGAGTAATGAAGCGGCAATTCGATGAGGGTATCAACTTTGCACAGCCTCCCGAGTTTCGATGAAGGCAACAGCAGTCGAATAGCAGCATCGATGAGAGAGAGGTTCCTGCCGCATTTCCTATCGGTCGACAAACGGGACCCAATCGATGCGTCACCTTTCCAAAACCTAACCCGATCAATGATTACGTCGAATCGGAATTGATCTCTCTTGATTTGGTCGAAAGACGAAGTGGAGCCATTGGCAAAGGCTGCATTAGACCATGCCACTGGAACGAGCATCGCAAGGACCAAGATTGAAACCCTTTCCAGTCCCTCCCATCGCTGCTCGAACCGATAGCACCGATCTGCCAAGAAAGCTTCATCCGCGTCGATCTCATTCGTCAAACGCCTGCCGCCACGCCGT
>DEAY01000237.1:4614-8559 GCA_002348345.1 Verrucomicrobia bacterium UBA2970 | reverse complement strand
AGACCTGATCCTGATCCAGTCGATAAAAAAACCCGTCGCCTTTCGACGACGGGTTCCTGAAGATCAGTCTGTCTATTGCTTACCGGGCTGCAGGAAGCTGATGGTTGGAACTCCGCTGGTTGCGCAAGGCCCACCACATGGCGTCCCCATCGTTACGAAGAGAACCCCGGGTTCCACCTAACCCCTTCCAAGTGTAAGCAGGAAGGGACCGCATCGAGGCCGTCCACTTGTGAATCTCGGAGTGACCGTCTGCGAAAGCAAATCCTGCCGCACCATTATGGTACGTCGCCGGAATATCGATCCAAGGTTGGCCGCCCCGGTTCATCTCAGGGGCAAAACAACCGGCGTCGTTGATGCTATCCGGGTGCTCATCGGCATAAACCCAAGTCATAGAAGGGCCTGGATCTGTCAATCCTGACATTTTCTCAACCTCGGTCACATAGTCTCGGGCCGCCCAAGCCGCAGCGCCTTTGTTACGAGGATCACATTTCCCCACACGAATATTTCCGGAAACGCTCCGGACTCGTTCGGTCCAACCCAATCGCCGCTGGCTTGGGTGCACCTTGTTATCCGAAGGACACTTGAAGATATTCTTCGCATTCGAAAAATAGGCTGCCAGAACCGAGTATTTGGGATTCAACAAATAGTTGATGTTGGTGTTGTCTTGGCGACTATCCCACGTCAACCATCCCGTCACCCATGCGCCTTCAGCGATTGAACCGCCGTGACAGGACGATGGAAATTTATCCTCGTTGTCTCCCAGGTACATCGTACAAGCAAGCATTAGCTGCTTCGTGTTGTTCATACAAAGGATCCCCTTCGCCTTTTCCTTCGCCTTGCCCAAGGCAGGCAACAACATTCCGGCCAGGATCGCGATGATGGCAATCACCACCAACAACTCAATGAGCGTAAAAGCACCCAATGAAGATCGGCCCTCCCGATGAGTCTTCAATTTGTTCATATTGTATCCGTCGTTTTTGTGTATCGAGCTAGCGTTCTTGGTCTTCTTACCCTACAGATCCATCATCCCACTGACAAGAGAACAATTCCTGTCCCTTGAGGCCTGGTCTAAGGTCAAACAACAACCTTTTCCAACAAAAATCCGGCTCACCTGGTGGCAAGCCCAATTCCTTCCGGTAAAATCCCCTTCTCTAACCCTCTTCTTTCTTTTCCCGTTCGTCCTCGGTTGATCCGGCCGCTTCAGTCTGGGCTTCAGCGGATGTCTCAACGGAAGCTTCTTCCGTCACGGGCTCGGAAGCCGGGGTCTCCTCTCCCTTGGAGTCAGTCACCGCCGGCTCAGGGGCCTCACTGGACGCCCCTTCTCCGGCTTCAACCCATTCAAGAATAGCGGTCTGAGCGGCATCCCCACGGCGAGTGCCAAGCTTGATAATGCGAGTATATCCCCCTGTTCGATCTTGGTGCTCGGGGGCAATCTCGTTGAAGAGAATCCGCACGGCATCTTCCTGATGCAGCCGGGCAGCTGCCAGCCGACGGTGGTGAATCGATCCCTTCTTGCCCAGGGTCACCATTTTCTCGGCAACCGGTCGGGCCGCTTTCGCCTTGGCCAGAGTGGTCGTTACCCGTCGGTGTTTAATCAGACTACAGACCAAATTGGCCAGCATCGCATTTCGATGGCTGCCGTTGCGGCCCAATTTCACCGTGTGTTTCTGGTGTCTCATGTTCGTCTCCTACTCACTATCCGATGACGCCCGCACCCTCTTCCTTGCCAGATTCAAGGAGCGCCGCATCAATATTCATCCCCAGCGTTAAACCAAGCCCCTGCAGCTTATCCTTGATCTCGTTCAACGACTTCTTCCCAAAATTCCGGTATTTCAACATCTCCGCCTCAGACTTCATCGCCAACTGACCCACGGTGGTGATGTTGGCGTTGTTCAGACAGTTGGCGGCACGAACACTTAACTCGATTTCGTTGACGCTCATGTTCAGAAGCTTTCGCATTCGTGATTTCTCGTCGTCCTTCTGCTCCTCCACCTCTTCAAACTCGACGGCGTCCTTGTCGTAGCCCACGAAGACATCAAGATGTTTCTGAAGAATGGCCGAGGCCTGGGTCAAGGCGTCGTCAGGAGACATTCGACCATCAGTCCAAATCTCAATGATCAATCGGTCATAGTCGGTCCGCTGACCCACCCGCGCACTTTCCACGCCATACTTGACTCGACTGACCGGAGAAAAAATTGAATCAATGGCAATGACCCCGATCGCCTGATCCGGTTTCTTATTCTCGTCCCCAGGACAAAAGCCACGTCCGACCTTCACCTCCATCTCGATCTCAAACTTCTTCTTCTTATCGATTGTGCAGATCGGCTGCTCGGGGTTAACAACTTCGATGTTTTGGTTCTCCGAGATATCCCCGGCTGTCACCACCCCGTCCTTGTTGACCGTCAATAACACCGTCTGGGGATCCCGGTTGTGCGCCCGCAATTTGACCTGCTTCAAGTTGAGGATGATATCGGTGACATCTTCAACAATTCCATCGATCGAGGCAAATTCGTGCATCGCCCCATCAATCTTGATGGAGGTGATCGCGGCCCCCTCAAGAGACGATAACAGGACCCGACGCAGAGAATTCCCAATGGTATGGCCGTAACCGGTTTCGAAGGGTTCGGCAATGAACTTGGCGTAGCTTTCCGAGGCGGTGGACTCTTCCTTGGTCAACCGCTTCGGCATTTCGAATCGACCTAATCTTACTGGCATTGACTTATCTTTGAGTAAGCGAATTTAACCTGACAAGCGCCTTCACCCGAACCGGCGCCCGCCCCTATATTCGCCTGGTGTTTTGTTTTATCTCGCCCGGGATTAACGAGAGTAGAATTCGACCACGACTTGCTCGTTCGCAATTGGTTGGATTTCGTCCCGAGTCGGAATCCGGGTCAGGACTCCCTTGAAGAGTTCTCGGTCAAGATTCAACCAATCAGGCAAGCTCCGACTGGTGGCGCTCTCAAGGTTCTTAGTCGCCAACTGCTTGGAGGCACTGGCGTCCCTCACCTCAATGGTGTCATTCACCTGAACCGCATAGGAGGGTACGTTAACCCGTTGACCGTTGACCTTCAGGTGCCCATGGGCCACCATCTGACGCGCCGCCGGACGAGTGGGCGCAAGCCCCAGTTGATAGACAATGTTGTCCAGGCGCGTCTCGAGAATCTGCAACATGGTCTCACCGGTCACACCCCGTTGACGCCGTGCCTTTTCATAAACGGCACGGAACTGCTTCTCCAGCAGACCATAGTAATAGCGAAATTTTTGTTTCTCCGCCAAACGCAACGCGTAATCGGTGTGTTTACGGCGACTCTTCGGGCCATGCATCCCCGGAGAGTAATTGCGGCGCTCCAGATACTTGGAGGGCCCATAAATCGGTATCCCGAAACGGCGACTGATTCGAGTCTTTGGTCCTGTGTAGCGAGCCATATATCTAAATCCTTATACGCGTCGTTTCTTCCGAGGGCGGCAGCCGTTGTGGGGCACCGGCGTGACATCACGGATGGAGGAGATCTCCAGTCCAATCGCCTGAAGGGCACGAATCGCCGATTCCCGTCCGGACCCCGGTCCCTTGACCCGCACTTCCACTTCTTTCAACCCATGCGACATTGCTTTCCGCGCCGCATCTTGCGACACCTGCTGAGCAGCGAATGCCGTACTCTTCCGAGACCCCTTAAACCCCACTTTTCCGGCGCTCGACCAAGCAATCACATTTCCTTGCATATCGCTGATCGTCACCAGGGTGTTGTTGAATGTTGCCAAGATCGTCACAACGCCGACGGTCACGTTCTTTGAACCCTTTGCCTTGATGATCTTTGCAGGCCCGCTATCGGTGGCCAACAACTCGGCCGCAGTGGGAGCCGCCGCCGACTCAGGCCCATCCTTCTTGGCATCAGCCTTGGCCTTATCCCCCGCCTTCCCTTTGGCCGCAGGCTTCTTCTCGGCTTC
>DEAY01000237.1:0-4249 GCA_002348345.1 Verrucomicrobia bacterium UBA2970 | reverse complement strand
TCGGCTTCGGCCGCAGGCTTCTCCGTCGACTCGGCAACCGGAGCCGGGGTCGCCTCCTCGGTCTTTTTATCGGCCTCTACCTCTGGGCTAGGATTCTCTTTCGGATCGTCTGACATAATTCCTCTAACCAATGTTTTCGATCGTTTAATGAATGCCCGACTTCGCATTCGGATTACGTTGGACCCCTACCGTCTTCTTCGGTCCCTTGCGGGTCCGGGCATTAGTCGAGGTTCGTTGCCCGCGAACCGGCAACCCCCGATAATGCCGAAGCCCCCGGTAGGACTTCGTCGCCTGAAGGCGCTTGAGATTCATTTGAATCTCCCGCCGCAGATCACCCTCGATCACGTACTGCCCGTCTTGGATGGCGTGCACGATTTGGCTGACTTGATCGTCGGACAGGTCCTTGGCCCGGATGCTCGACTCAATGCCGGCTCGCTCCAAAATCTCCAGTGCGTTCACCGGTCCGATTCCGTACAAATACCGAAGCGAAATATCAATCCGCTTCTCACCTGGAATATCAACACCCAATATGCGAGGCATAACTCTTCTTTCTCAACCCGTTTAGCCTTGTCGTTGCTTGTGGCGAGGATTCGAGCACACCACTCGAATGACACCCTTCCGGCGGATGATCCGGCAGTGCTCACACAACTTCTTGACCGACGCTCTAACCTTCATATTCTAAATTCTTTAACTGTTCCACGACCGTGCCCTTCGACAAGTCAAAGGGCGACATCGTCACTCGAACCCGATCACCCACCACCAGCTTTATAAACGCCAGCCTCAACTGGCTCGCCAAATGGGCCACAATCACGTGGCCGTTGGGCATCCGGACACGGCACCGGTGATTGGGCATCAATTCAACAACCGAGCCTTCAACGCTGATGGCATGTTCTCGGGACATGTCAGAATCTCTGGCTCGTTTTCTGTGACCAATACCGTATGTTCAAAGTGTGCCGATCGACGGCCGTCACGGGTCACCACCGTCCAGCGATCAGCCAACACTTCAACCAGAGGCGAACCGAGGTTCACCATCGGCTCGATGGCCAGGGTCATCCCCGCCTTAAGCCGGGGCGACTTTCCGCCCTCATAAAAATTCGGGATCTGCGGTTCCTCGTGAACCGCGCGTCCCACTCCGTGACCGACAAACTCTCTCACCACCGCCATTCCATTGTGCTCGACGCACTCCTGAACGGCCCGGGAAATATCGCAAACCCGATTCCCATCAACGGCCTTGGAGATTCCAGCCAACAGCGATTGCTCCGTGACATCCAGCAAACTCTGTTCCTCAACCCCGCAACCACCAACGGCCACCGTCAAGGCGTTGTCCCCGACAAATCCCCCATAACGCACTCCCACGTCCAAACTCACCACGTCCCCAAAGAGTAATCGGCGATCACCTGCAATCCCATGAACGACTTCTTCGTTCACCGAGATGCAAATATTGCAGGGATAATTACGATATCCCAAAAAAGCGCTTTTGCACCCATACAGAGCAATCCTTTCAGCCGCGAACTCATCCAACTCTCTCGTCATTCGTCCCGGCTCGACGAAGGCCGCGACTTCCCGCAACACCGTGTTCGCAACCGCCCCGGCTTCCCGCATCGACTGAATGTCATCTTCGGACTTAATGACGCTCATGATCGATGGAATACTCTGAACACCACGGCTTCAACTAGGAATTCCGACCTCGAATTCTCCCCTTCTTCATGAAGCCATCATAATGGCGGGTCAGAAGATGGGACTCCATCTGGCGCATAGTATCAAGCATCACACCCACGGTAATCAGCAGACTCGTGCCGCCAAAGAACGTCGCGACATCAAAGGGCACACCCAAAGACTGCTGCAAGACCGGCGGCATAATGGCGATCATCGTCAAAAAGATGGCACCGGCAAAGGTGATTCGACTCATGGTCCGATGAAGGAAATCGCTAGTCGCTTGCCCGGGACGAACTCCGGGAATATAGCCCCCATATTTTTTCAAATCGTCCGCAATTTGAATCTCGTTGAACTGAGTCGCCACCCAAAAATACGAGAAAAACAAAATCATCAGTCCCTGCAAGATCATGTAGCCCAAGCTGCCGTATGCAATCAAGCGACTGATCTCCAGGAAGAGCTTGATGTCGGTGACCTTCCCAAGAGTGAGGAACAATTTGTCCGGGAACATCAAGATGGCTTGGGCGAAAATGATGGGCATCACTCCAGCGTAATTGACCCGAAGCGGCATGAATGAGCTGCCCCCAGAATAGACCTTCCGACCAACCGCCCGTTGAGCGTATTGCACAGGAATCTTCCGCTGCGCCTGAGTCACCGCGATCACCCCTGCCACCACCGCGCCCAGGATGAGAACCAGCGCGATGCCGTGGAAGAAGTGGTAGCTACTCTCCACGCCGGCAGGAGGATCAAACATGTAATATAGAGATGTCGCAGCTTGAGGGAGTCGCGCCAGGATTCCAATCGTGATGACGAGTGATATCCCGTTTCCAATTCCCCTCTCCGTAATCTGCTCACCCATCCACATGAGCAACAAGGTTCCGGTCGTCAGAATTAAGACGGTCTGAATCCGATACCACCATATGGATTGTGACACGACCAACTCCCCGCTGAAACCATCAAAAATCTTCTCCGGATTCTCCCAACCCAGCGCCATCACAAAGCCCTGCCCCAAACAAAGTAATACCGTCAGATACCGACCATATTGAATAATCTTGGCCCGACCACCCTCCTCGCGTGCCAGCTTGCTCAGGCCAGGCAATACTGCGGTCATGAGTTGAATGATAATGGTGGCAGAAATGTAGGGCATGATGCCTAGGGACCCGATGGCGCACCGCTCGAGAGCCCCCCCGGTGAACAGGCTGTACATCCCCAGTAGTCCGGCCCCCCCGGTTTGCTGGGCCGTTTGCGCCAGAAACTCTGACAGCTTAGCCCCATCCAACCCCGGAATCGGGATCAGTGCGATTAAACGGCAGATGGCCAGCACAAAAAGCGTAAAGAAGATCCGGGATTTCAGTTCCGGGATCTTGAAGCAATTGGCGAACGTGTTGACGATAGAAAGCATGATCTGCGATCCCTACGCGGCGTTCGAGTCCACCTTCTTCTCCTTGGAGAGCGGAGTGACCTCACAAGATCCTCCCGCTCCTTCAATCTTCGCCTTTGCCGTTCCGCTGAAGGCTTGCGCCTTGACCGTCAGTTTCTTCGAAAGTTCACCCTGACCAAGAATCTTGACGCCATCGGAGTTACCGTTGGCCAATCCAGCCGCCTGAAGCGCTAACAGATCCACAACACTTCCCTCCTCAAACCGATCAAGATCGGACACGTTGACCGGGATATAAGTCGTGGTATGCTGGGCGTTGCTGAAGCCGCGCTTAGGAAGACGACGAATAAGGGGCATCTGGCCTCCTTCGAATCCCGGCCGGAAGCTTGAACCCGCACGAGAATGCTGGCCCTTGTGACCGCGCCCACTCGTTTTCCCCAGCCCACTAGACTCCCCTTGACCAAGCCGCTTCTTCCGATGTTTCGCCCCTGGACGAGGTTTTAGATTATGTAAACGCATGGAACTTATTCAGATACAGTCTATTCTTGCGCAGGGGCCGGCGCCGCCTCTGCATCCGGCGCTGATACCGCCTCTGCTACCGGTTTCTCAGCGCTGGCTCCCGGAACGGGCACACCCCGATCCGCGTAAATATCAACGCGCTTGCGAAGCCCCGTGAGAGCAGCCAGGGTTGCCTTGGCCACGTTGGCGGCATTATTCGAACCCAATGATTTGGTCAACACATCCTTCACGCCTGCCGATTCCAAAACCGATCGGACGATCTTTCCAGCAATCACACCCGTTCCCGGGCAAGCCGGACGCAACATAATGTTGGCACCGCCATAGCATGTGTCCACACGATGGGGAATGGTATCTCCCGTCAACGCCACCGATACCATCGCCTGACGTGCGTTCTCGCTGGCTTTGCGGATGGCATCGGCCACCTCGCCGGCTTTACCTAATCCAAGCCCCACTTTGCCCTTGCCGTCGCCAGCCACAATCAAGGCGCTGAAATTGAATCGACGGCCTCCCTTAACGACCTTCGAAGAGCGGTTAATGAAAATCACTTTCTCTGTAACATCAGACTCTTCACGGTTATCCCCGAATCGTGAATCTCGACCATCACGACGTCCTCGTCCTCCGGGACGCCCACCTTGACAGCCCCGGAAACCGCCGCCTTGGCCGCCCCGGAAACCACCGCCCTGGCCGCCTCGGAAACCG
>DEAY01000335.1:2894-3702 GCA_002348345.1 Verrucomicrobia bacterium UBA2970 | reverse complement strand
TTGATGCAAAGCGTGTCGGGCCCTGCCTACATCAACCCGTTTTTGCAGGAACAACAATCGGGCCAGTGTAAAGCCAGCGCCGCGGGCCATTGACGTTTCTGGCGCCTGCGATGCGATGGCGGCGGCTTCGGCCGTGAAATTGGCCGAGTGGTACATATAGCCGGGAGTGAGCGGGTTCAGGTCGGCGTCTGTCAGCAGCAAGGTTCCAGAGGTGCCATCGACCGACAACGCTGAAATTTCTTGAAAGGGCCGGCCCGCTTCACGAAGATTCGCGGCCTGGTCTTGAAGGCACCGAGCCACCGCTTCCCACCAGATCGTTGCGTCCTGGCAAGGCCGGTTGTCGATATGAATGGGAGCTGGCATGGTCACGGATGCCGATGCGATCTCCGCTCCGCCAGGGTCGATGACGGAGGTGCGAACGCCGCTTGTGCCGATATCGATTCCGAGGGAAAGCGACATGGTCAGCCCTTCCGTTTTGCTAACGTCTGGCGGTACTTTTCCGCATCCCAGTTGAGCAGCTCCGCTTCCGCATCATGGCCGATGGGAAGTAAAGCCCAATCGGGCGGAATCCGGGTGAGTACGTGATAGATGCAGTCCAACATGGCTCGCTGAGCAGGCTTGGCATCGGACTTCAAATAGACTCCNNTCAGGTCGGCGTCTGTCAGCAGCAGCGTTCCAGATGTTCCATCAACGGCCAAAGCTGCGATCTCGGAAAACTCCCGGCCAGCTTCGTGAAGACTCGTGGCCTGGTTGTGCAGGCACTGACTGACCGTTTCCCACCAGATCATCGCGTCCTGACAAGGCCGAT
>DEAY01000335.1:0-2806 GCA_002348345.1 Verrucomicrobia bacterium UBA2970 | reverse complement strand
ATGTCAATTCCCAGGTAGAGCGACATCGTCAGCCGGTCCGTTTCGACAGTGCCTGACGATACTTTTCTGCATCCCAGTTCAGTAGTTCCGCTTCCGCCTCTTCGCCGATGGGAAGCAGAGTCCAGTCCGCCGGAATCCGAACGAGTACATTATAGATGCAGTCCAGCATGGCTCGTTGAGCAGGCCGGGCATCGGACTTCAAATAGACTCCCTCGCCCTCGACCAGCACGGCCGGCACGGGAAACTCAACGGGATTCAGTCGCGCCAGTTCCGAGGAAGACAGAGCAGGCATCGCCGGTCCCAGAAAAACAATGTGGTCTGGGTAGTAAGTTCCGGAGGTGGCGCGTTGGAACAGATGGGGAATGGTGGCCAGCGCGGAGACTTCGGAAACGTTGTTCCAACCCGGGTAATCGGCCGTCGGCACGTTCGTCGTACCTTCCGCCAAAACAGGTAGATTCAGACGCTGCTCGACCTCATTAATCTGTTCTCTGACCTCGTCAACCGTGTTGCCGAGGATGATGATGCCGTGGTTGTTCAGCACGATGACTTGAATGTCTCGAGAGCCAACAGATTCTCGGATGGCCTTGGTGAGCGGAATCCCGGGTTTTCGATACGGAGTGGAAACCCACTGCAAGCCGGATAGCTTTTCGGCCAAGGCAGTTCGTCCTTCCTCCGCAATCGCATGACAAATCGCCGCCACGGAATGGAAGTGAAAGACGAACTTGTGATTGAACATCGCGTGGAAAGTCGTTTCGATCGACGGACGCAGCCCGCCGTCTGGATTGATCAGGGCGGAACGGCAACTTCCATCGCCGGCTCCCTCCAACTCCTGCATCGCTTTGGCTGGATCAACTGCGACGAAGATGTTTTTGTCCCGGGCTTCAGCAAGTTCCGTCCCGGATGCCTTGATCCACATGTGCCCCTCAATCTTGACGGATGTATTGCCACCGGGCCCCTGCACGAGCAAGGGCTGGGCACCGATTTCCTGCGAGAGCGAAATGAATTCAGGAGGGAGTTTCATGGACGATGATCAGGCGAGAATCTTCAGGCTGAAGTCGGGCGGTGGAATGCGGTGTTGTTCAGCGAGCGATCGCAGAGTGGCCTTGATTTGATCATTGCCGGCCAAGTTCGCAAAATCGTTGGTGTGGATCCCTCCACGGACCAATGTCGTTTTGAATCCAACGTTTTGGCCGCCGGCAATATCGTGCTCCAAACTATCCCCCACCACGAGGAAACGGCTTGGAGCCAGTTCCGGCCGATAACGCATGACGGCTTGGAAGCCTGGAGCGTGAGGTTTGCCGTACCAAATCACTTCGCCTCCCATCTCTTCGTAACGATCCGCCAACGCTCCTGGGGACATCACGAACCGGTCGGCGCGGGGTGAGGTTTTGTCGGGGTTCGAACAAATCAAAGGCAGGTCGAATTCCAACGCTTGCTGGAACGTTGCATCGTATGCCTTGTCGCCTGTGTTGTCGGGTAGGCCCATCAACAGAATGGCGTCGCAGGAGGGATCGATTCTGTCGGTGATTTGCACGTTGCTACCGGACGCCCAGAGGGTTGGATCATCGGGGTGACCGCAGATAGGATAAAGGTGTTTTGGGATGCGGCCTGCCACTCGGATTCTGGATTCGTTGACATCCTGCCATAACGCCTCGCCAGAAGTGATGACCCGCGAGATGGTCTCCATCGGCAGTCCCATTTTTTCGATCCGCTTCAGATTCAGGTCGGCGCGTTTTCCGGAATTGGAAAGAATGAAGATCTCTTTTCCACGCGCGTGCAGCATCTTCATCGCTTCGCACGCGGTGGCATAACAAATCGAACCGTTATGCAGTACCCCAAATTGGTCGAGCACCAGAATATCAAATGACTCCAGAACTTCTTCCAGACTGTCGATCAATATGGGATTGCTCATGCGCTTCCAGATTGTTCGGTCAACAATCCGCGTTTGCACAGATAAAACTCGGTCGGGTGTTGTCAACCGTTTGACCGCCTCGTTGCGGCGCTACTCGCAAAGATCGCTCAAGGTCCGCTGATCCAAATGATTTCCTTCATCGCGATTCAGGCTGCTCGCGCTGATCCCGCCGACGTGTTGAGTCTGTTCGATAGGAATTGTAGAAGCACCCTCACACGAGGCGGCGATCGCGGTGGTGATGCCTTCGGGAGTGCCACCGGAGAGGAGGGCGTTGACGCGAACTGGTTCGACAGTTTTGGGTTGCTGAGCAGTGAGTGGCAGGCTGAAGAGAGGAAGGGTAAGGACGAAGCAAAGACACAGTTATACTGAAATACTGGGGTTCTGAACCGTTCCCCGTGAATCAGTCAGGATCGAGGATCCTTTGGGCATCTTATTCTCTTTGGAGATCCTTTTGGTCGCTGCGATTGATGGACAGGATGCCACGGTCAATCAACGGTTGAACTGCTTGTTATGATTTGCGGAATTTCCGAAAAAGCACGGATGGATTGAGGGAGTTAGAACGGGATACGGGGAATCAGTCATCTCTTTTCCCGAAGTTTGCCGAGATAGAACCACGACAATCGTGGCCACTATGCAGGCACAATCTGTTTTGATTGTTCATCAGGTGGCTGTGGGGCTGCGGATGGCACGGCCTCGCCGCATGTTGATGCCACCTTGGTTGCCTGCCAATAGCGCGGATTCCTTGGAGACTCGCTCACTCGATGCCGCGATAAAAGATGGTGGCAGCCTGCCGCGGTTGTTTGAGCGTGACCTGGAGGCCGGTCCCCATGAGTTCACCGCCCGAGATCTGCCACTCGCCGTCAAGGTCGGAATTGGTCAGGGAGTAACGGCGGG
>DEAY01000181.1:1647-11637 GCA_002348345.1 Verrucomicrobia bacterium UBA2970 | reverse complement strand
CCAGGCCCCGCAGGAGGGACGCCTGATCCCAGCCGCCGAACTCAATGCCCGCATCCTTCTGGCTCGGTCAACGCCCTCCCGTTCAACCTGAGCTCCCGTCGAGGGACCACGTCGAGAGCACATCATCATCCTGAACCATCGGCCGATCGCCCCGAGCATAGTGAAGCTGCGCCAGTAATCCGACCATGCCGGCATTGTCCGTGCACAATTGAGGATCGGTCAGTCTCAGTTGGATTCCCCGTTCCTGACAGGCAAGGGTCAGCGATTGACGCAGCCCCCGATTGCAGACCACCCCCCCCGATCCGGTCACCGAATGGACGCGCAATCGCTCGGCAGCCCGGAGGGTTTTGGTCACCAATACCTCGATGATGGCGGCTTGAACACTGGCACACAAATCGCGGATGGCCTGCCCTTGTTCCAGGACAGAGGGATTCTTCTCCAAGAAATAGCGAACGGAGGTCTTGAGCCCGCTGAAACTGAAATCGTCCGTCTTTTCCTTCAACAAGGGACGGGGAAACGCATACGCCTCAGGATCCCCTTCGGCCGCGAGTCGATCCACCTCCGGCCCGCCCGGATAGGGAAGACCAATCAACTTGGCCACCTTGTCGAAACATTCGCCCGCCGCATCGTCAATGGTGCCGCCAAGGGTTCGGTGATTCAAGGGACCCTGGAGATGAACCAGCAAGGTATGACCGCCACTCACGATCAAGGACACGGAAGGCTTGATCTCCTCGAACGCCGATTCGGGAGGGGATCCATGGGTCCAAGATGAATAGAGGTGGGCCTCGTGATGGTGGAGTCCAAGGAAGGGCAATCGGCGAGCGTATGCAAATCCTTGGGCTGCTCGAAACCCAATCATCAAGGCCGGCGGCAAGCCTGGACCCCGCGTCGCCGCAACCGCTTCCACCTCCGCCGGCGTTAATCCGGTTTCGGCAAATACAGAAGCCAGGACGGGTTGCAGGTTCTTGAGATGTTGTCTCGTGGCGATCTCGGGAACCACCCCCCCGTACTCCTGGTGGATGGCGATTTGGGAAGCCACCACATTGGCGAGGACTCGGGGACCATCGACCAGCGCCACGCTCGTCTCGTCGCAACTACTTTCGAACGCGAGGACCTTCACACCGCTCAGAGGCCTCCCTGTCAACCGTTCCCGCTGGGACTCTGGGACCCTACTGGCTAGCCAGTTCGTCCCGTCGCGGTTTGATCTCTTTCGAGTAAAGGTCGATTCCCTTGAGAATCTCTCTCGCCCGCTCCAGTTGGAGATCGCGAGTCTGACGCACTTTCTCGACCGCCTCCTCACTCAGATGGGTCAACGCCTCGACGCCGCCCGGAGCCCGCTGAAGAAAGAGCGCCTCCTGTTCCTCGCTGCTGATCTTCACGACGATATCGGGTGTGATCCCTTGCTTGTGGATGATCTTTTCGCTCGGGGTGTAATACTTCGCGGTGGTCAAGCGCAGGGCCGAACCATCAGGGAGGGGCAGGATGCTTTGCACCGATCCCTTCCCAAAGGTCTGCTCTCCCACAATGATGGCCCGCTTGAGATCTTGCAGACATCCGGAAACGATTTCCGAAGCGCTGGCGCTCCCCCGGTTCACCAGGACCGCCATCGGAACGTCCAGAATCGGATTACCCGCCCGGGCGTAACGTTCGGATCGCATTTCCCTCCTTCGTCCCTGGGTCGAAACCACCAACTGACCGCGTTCCAAAAACTTCTCACTGACACTGACGGCCTGGTCAAGCAAGCCTCCCGGATTGCCTCGAAGATCGAGGATCAGCGACTCCATTCCATGCTCCTGGAGCTTGTCGAGGGCCTTCTGGAGATCGTCGCTGGTTTTTTCCCCGAATTGAGTGATCCACACATAGCCAATCTTGTCCTCTCCGAGTTCAAATGCCGTTCCGCCAGAAAAATCCTTGACCGTCTGAAGCTTGATGATCGCCCGCGTCAATTGGATCTCCTTCCGCCCCCCCGTCCCCGGGCGAAAGACGGTCATCTTGACATCCGTGCCCGGCTTCCCACGCAAAAGTTGGACGGCATCCTGAAGGCCCATCCGCTCCGAATTTCGACCCTCGATTTGGACGATCCGGTCACCGGACACGACGCCCGCCCGCATGGCCGGCGTATCGGCCATCGGAGAGATGACCGTGAGGTAATCATCGCGGATTCCGACCACAATCCCCACCCCCCCGAACGCCCCTTCGGTCTCCTTCCGGAGCTCGCTATATTTAACGGGCGGCATGAACTGACTGTGAGGGTCCAAGGACCCGAGCATCCCGGTCAGGGCACTCCGAATCAAGCTAGAGTAAGATAACCCTTCCCCGTCCACATAATCACTCCGAACCCGTTCGAGGACCCGGGAAAACAGCTCCAGATTGTCGTAAAGATCATCTTCGATCGCGGCCTCGGCTGAATATCGATAAATCAAGAAGCCGAGGAACAGATTGAGTCCCAGGATGATGGAAACCGAAGAATAGATGATGCGCCGTTTCATTGACTCCCGCGTTCAAACGCCACCAACAGCATAACGAGAGACCCGCCCGAAAGCAAGGCAGAGCCCTTCACGATCCTTGCCCGCCTCCGGCCAAGTTTGTCTTGATACGCCCTCTGGAAGCTCTCTTCGCATCGAGACAGGGCTCTCCCCTAAAGAACCCCCCCCCAAAGACGCACTGTCGATGGGCTTGGCGATGAGAGAGAAAGAAAATCAGGCCGCTCACAACCGGGAACAAGACGGTGTCTCGTTCGATCGGCTCAGCAACCACTCCACGAACGGCAAATCGGAGGGCACCGTGACTTTTGGATTGGGCGCGACGCTTTCCACCAAAAACACGCATTGGCCAATTGCCTCGCAGGCGGCCGTGTCATCGGTCACCTGTAATTCCCGGTCACGCACCTCAGCCATTGCCTTTTTGAGGATTGCCCGCCGAAAGACCTGGGGCGTCTGCACCGCCCACAATCGAGACCGATCAATGTTTCTCTCGATCAGATTCTCCTCGGAAGCCTCCTTCAGGGTATCGGTCACGCGTTGGGCCGCGACACTGGCACCGATTCGGCCCGCGGCCTCAAAACAGTCCTTGATGATCTCCTCCGACACACACGGTCTGGCCCCGTCGTGAATCGCAACCAATGAGGAACGGTCCGAGGTTGCCTCCAACCCGTTCCATACCGAATCCTGTCGCGCCGCCCCCCCCGCGACCAAGCGGAAGGGCTTGGTCGTCTTGACCGCTCCCCCCAGACGGAGAAACTCCTCCCGCCTTTCCTCCCGAATCACCAATACGATCTCATCGACAAGCAACGACCGATCAAATCGACGCCAACTATGAACAATGACCGGTTCCCCACACGCGGTCAGGAACAGCTTGTCGACCCCTTCTCCCATCCGGGTTCCCTTCCCCGCAGCCACGATAACGACCGAGTTCATGCCTCAGAACTACCAAACCCCATTCAAACCGCTAGGGAATTCCGCAACCCACTCGTGTGAATCGCCTCCACATTGTCCCGCCGAAAACCATCGACCTCTCGGGAAACGCCACCCTACCGGAGTGAAATCGAGCGTCTGTTTCTTGACTCAAAGCCGCGCCGACTTAAGAATCGCGCTTCGATTTCGATCGAAGATCCAATCATGAGCACAATATACCAAGTCAACGCACGAGAAATCATTGATTCCCGGGGAAACCCGACCGTTGAAGCGGACGTCCTCCTCGATAGCGGCGCGATCGGGCGGGCAGCCGTCCCCTCCGGGGCCAGTACGGGCGAGAACGAAGCCATCGAACTTCGGGATGGCGCCAAGAAACGTTATCTTGGAAAAGGGGTCACCAAAGCCGTCAAAAACATTCAGACCAAGATTGCCCCGGCCCTGCAGGGAGTCGACGCCCTCAACCAAACCGAAGTGGACCGGATCATGTTGGATCTAGATGGCACGCCCAACAAGGGCAAGCTCGGCGCCAACGCGATCCTGGCCGTCTCGATGGCGACCACGAAAGCGAGCGCGGAATTGCTCGGCCAACCCCTCTTCAAATACCTCGGGGGGCCCAATGCGAAGGTCCTTCCGGTTCCCATGGCCAATGTGATCAATGGAGGGGCTCACTCAGATGCTCCCATTGATTTCCAGGAGTTCATGATCATGCCCAAAGGGTTTAATACCTTTTCCGAAGGCCTTCGCGCCATCACCGAAATTTTTCATGCACTCAAGGCCGTCCTCAAGGGCAAAGGACTCTCCACGGCCGTTGGTGATGAAGGCGGCTTCGCCCCGAATCTCGACTCGACCGAGCAAGCGATCGAAGCCATTCTGGCGGCGACCAAGAAGGCCGGCTACAAGGCCGGCAAACAAATCTTCCTGGCGCTCGACGTGGCGTCTTCGGAGTTCTACGACGCCCGGACCAGGAAATACGTCTTCAAGAAGAGCAGCGGCAAGAAGGTCACCGGCGCTGAGCTCGTCGATTTCTACGACAAGCTCACCAGCAGCTATCCCATCATCAGCATCGAGGACGGTTGCGACGAAAACGATTGGAAGACCTGGAAAACCCTCACCGACAAACTGGGCGACCGGGTTCAGCTGGTTGGGGACGACCTTTTTGTCACCAATGTGAAATTCCTGGAACGAGGCATCCGGGAGGGCGTCGGCAACTCCATTCTGGTTAAGGTGAACCAAATCGGTTCCATGACCGAAACCTTCGACGCGATTGAGCTGGCCCAAATGAATGACTACACCGCGGTCATTAGTCACCGCTCAGGCGAAACCGAGGACGCCACCATCGCCGATATTGCCGTGGCCACCAATGCCGGCCAAATCAAGACGGGCTCCCTTAGCCGCACTGATCGGGTCGCCAAGTACAACCAACTACTCCGGATCGAGGAGGCCCTTGGCAAAGACGCGGTCTACGGTGGCAAGTTGAAGGTCTGACAGCGGTTCCTCCAGTAAGACTCAGAGAGCGATTCGGTTTGGAATCGCTCTTTTTTTACTCTTTTCCGAACAGAATGATGTGCTGCCGGGGAAGCACATCAAGCGTCTTTAGCCAACGAAACCCCTGATACTCAGCTTCACGGCGAACCTGAGCCTCCGTCATCTTGTGGAGCGGCTTGATCGGCACCCAGTCGTCTTCGCCGCGATATTCAACGAAGGCAACCCGTCCCTCTGGCTTCAAGGCCCGCCGGATCGCCGTCATCATTTCATGGGGATGGGAAAACTCATGGTAGACGTCGACCATCAAGACCAGGTCAACGGATGCGGGCGGGAGTTTGGGGTCTTGAACGTTGCTCAGGATCGGCTTGAAGTTGGTTAGACGGACCTTGGCCATGTTGGCATTCAAGATCCTGATCATCTCCGGTTGAATATCCACGGCATAAACCAGACCCGTGGGACCGATCTTGGCCGCAAGCCGCCGGGTAAAGTAACCACTTCCCGATCCGATATCAGCAATCCTCATCCCCGGCTTCAATTCCAACGCTTCGATCAGTTTTGTCGGCGCCTCCTCCCTCACCCGCGAGCTTCGCTCCAACCACCCGGCCCCCAAATGCCCCATCACGTGGGAAATCTCTCGCCCAAGATAAAACTTCCCAATGCCGTCCGGATCGTGGTTCGCCCTGAATTGGTAGCGAGAATTACCGGGAACGGCGGTCCCCGTCGGCTTGGCCTCCTGAGCCACCAGCGCCGTCACTGAAAGCCAACCAACAAAAACGGACCTCACGATGTTCACTCTTTTGGACCCTTGCATTGATCCAATATGAACAGAGTTATCGGGAATGGCAACCGGGACGATCCACGTCGCGCCCATCAGCGCTCCTTCCTAGAATCCTCATCAACGCTTAACCACACCCTAAAAACCGTGGTCACTCGTTGACCCTCAACAAGATTCCCCCTTCACCAGCCGTAACGGTGCGAATCAACCCAAGGATCCGACCCGTTCGTTCTTGGGAACGGCATCCTCCTTCCAGCTTCCTCGCTCGATAACAAGGACGGAACCAAACCAGCCCCCCCTTCTCAACATTCTTCCCCCTCCGGCCCCTTGAGAACAAGGGACCGGCAGACGCCCGTTCAATGCTTTTCCCGTTCCAAAGGGCAGCAAGCAAGCGGCTCGGTCAGTCCCATCCACCCGCTGTCCGAGCTCCAATCGATATGCTCTTGCCCCGGCAACATACGACCGATAGGGTTTGTTTATGTCGACCGACCATTCGGGGAATCCTTACCGCATTCACCGCAAACCTCAAGCGGCCCCGGTCGCTCCAAAACACCGCTCGGGGGGCTGCGGTTGGTTTTTCCTCTGCCTGATCCTTGCTGGGATGTTGGGGCTCACCTGGATTGGGATTCTCGCCTCCGCCGGGGGGGAATTCGCCGTGTCGGGCGGGTCGGCTGATGACTATTGGGAAGAGCATGCCCTCGAGGACAATGGCTCCGAAGACCGCATCGCGGTGATCAAAGTGGACGGCTTGATTTCAAATCTCGCCCTCGACCCCAGCGGAATGACCATGGTTCGCGCGATCAAGTCACAGTTGTCATTGGCGGCCCAGGATGCCTCCATCAAAGGCGTCCTTCTCCAGATCGATTCGCCTGGAGGCGAAGTGCTCGCCTCCGACGACATCTACCGCGAAATCAAGCGTTTCCAGGAAGACTCCAACAAACCAGTCGTCGCCAGCATGTCGGGACTGGCCGCTTCGGGAGGCTATTATGTCGCCGCCCCATGCCGCTGGATCGTGGCCAACGAACTCACCATCACCGGAAGCATCGGCGTCATTCTGCATAGCTACAATTACCGGGGACTGATGGATAAGGTCGGGGTGATCCCCAAGGTGTTCAAGAGTGGCAAATTCAAAGACATGCTGGGCGGGGATCAGGCCCCGGAGGAAATCTTGCCCGAAGCCGAGGCCATGGTCCAGGCGATGGTGGATGAGACCTTTGACCGATTCAAGACCGTTGTCCTCGAAGGGAGGACTTACGCCCGGGAGCAAAACGGGGAAGCGGGACAATCGCTGGCCCCAGATTGGGTCGACCACGCAGACGGGCGCATCCTTTCAGGAAAACAAGCCTTTGAATTGGGATTCGTTGACGAACTCGGCGGCTTCGATCAGGCCGTGGATCGAATCGCTCAAATGGTCGGGAGCCCAAATCCGAACCTGATTGAATTACGCCAACCTTTCAATTTCGGGAGTTTCTTCCGGCTGTTTGGATCCGTTCAAACCCAGTCCATCAAACTTGATCTGGGGATGGACCTTCCCAGGCTCCAGGCCGGTCGATTGTACTTCCTCGCCTCCAACTACATTCAATAACCCGACTCCAAACCACTCCAACCGATCCGCAATGACCTCGCGCCCGCTCTTGATGATCGCCGATAGCGAGACGGACGCCGATATGCTTTATGCCACCAGGTTATTCGTTCCGGATCCCTTCATCTTCCTTCGGGTCCGGGGGGAAACTCACTTGGTCATGAGTGACCTGGAACGGGATCGCGCCGCAAAGCATTGCCCCAGATTCACCATTCACTCACTGAGTGAGTTACGGCAATCGGTCATCGACCAGGGCATCCGCCGGCCTCAACTTGCGGACATCGCGAGACACCTGCTCCAAACGCTGCGGGTCCGACGCGCAAACGTGCCGTCTCGGTTTCCTTTCGGCCTCGCCCATCAACTCCAGCAAGATGACTCGGGGATCCAACTGGCTCCGATCACGCCTTTCCCGGAGCGAGCGGTCAAGACACCGGCCGAAATCAGGAAACTGAGACAGGCGCTGCAGATGACGGAAGCCGGTCTCGAAGCGGGCATCCATTTGATTCGCAAGGCCAGTGTGAAGGCCAATGGCGGGCTTTATCTGAGAGGCCGTCCCCTCACCTCGGAACAAGTTCGAGCCGCAATCCATACCGAAATTGCAGGACGAGGCGGCATTCCTCGAAACACGATCGTCGCGGGAGGCAATCAAGGCTGTGACCCGCACGAGCGAGGCCACGGTCGACTGAAAGCCAACGTTCCGATCATCATCGATGTCTTCCCGCGCTCCGAAACCACGGGCTATTTTGGTGACCTCACTCGAACCGTCGTGAGGGGGACCGCCTCTGAGGCGATCCGACAGCAGTATGCCGCCGTGGGTGAGGCACAAAACCAGGTCATCCGGGCAATTCGGCCTGGCGCCCTCGGTCGGACCCTCCACCAACAAGTTGAAGCGACCTTTGACTCGCTTGGTTACCCCACCCGCCGCCATCGTGGCCATATGGAAGGCTTCTTTCACGGCACTGGACATGGCTTGGGCCTCGAAATCCACGAGGCCCCGAGTCTCGGAAAGACGTCGACCGACAGGCTCGAACGCGGGCACGTTGTCACCGTGGAACCCGGCCTATATTACCCTGGAGTCGGGGGCATCCGCCTGGAGGACGTCGTGGTCGTGGAGGAAAACGGAGTCAAGAAACTGACCCGATTACCCCACATTCTCGAACTCTGAGAGCGGAACCTTTCATGCAACCTATCGATATTCAGATCATTGGAACGGCGGTGGCCGTCAAGTGGACCGACGACAGTGAGAGCTTTGTCAGCTTGGAGTTTCTAAGAAGGCACTGTCCCTGCGCCGGATGTCAGGGTGAAAAAGACATCATGGGCAATGTCTACAAAAACTCCCCTAAACCGCTTGATGCCCAAGCATTCGAGCTCCAGGGCCTTCACCGGGTCGGGGGTTATGCCCTCCGCCCGGTCTGGGCCGACGGACACAATACCGGACTCTTCTCCTACGACTATCTAAAGCGCCTTTCCAGCGCAGAGGAACAAGGGGACACCCTGCTCGATGAATTTCGGTAAGGGGCCGACTAATCCTTATCCTTGAAGGACCCGTAGTCGTCCACATCCAACAGATCGAACCAGGTCATGATGTCGTCACGCGCCGGGGCCACCTGTTCCTGAATCGAATTAAACAACTTTCTCGATTCTACGTCCATGGGCGCCCGATGACTCTCGAACGTGGACCAGGCCTCGATCTCGGAAGCGGTTCGGGGTCGAGGCGCCGACTTTCTGATCCAGGCGAGAACGAGTTCGTCGCTCTTCCCGGTCGCCAGTTGATTCATCAGCGCATTGGGGCTGATCCCGGTGAAGTCGAAGAATCGACGGTCCAAGGGACAACTGAACTGATAGGAGCCGTTTTTGCCAGCAATCGTCGCGCGGCCTTTGTCCAGCATCCTCGGCAAGATCACATACCCCCCCAATCGAACGCGGGGACTTCGCGGGGATGCTTTGGTCAAGTCTGGTCCAGTGATAACCATTTTGATGTGATCAATTTCATTGCCATCAAATCGTAAAAGCAAACTTGGTCAGCAGGCAACCCTTAACCGCGCCCACACACAACCCCCAAAGCACGACAGGATTGACGATCCGCCTGGGGCCGAGGGTCCCGAGATCATCTCAACTTGAGGCCGGACGACCGGTCGGCACTCATCGCTCAACCAAAAAAAGAGCGACCCGAGGCAACGGGTCGCTCCAACTTCTATTCAACGCTTGGCGCGTGCCGTTCTATTTTACCTCGATTTTCGATGCCGTGAACTCCAGAGAGTCTCCGAGCTTTGCCACCGTCCCTTCAGCCACGACCGAGACCGTTCCCTGGCAGACATGGCGATGGAACTTCTTGCTCACCGCATTCTGATCCAGCTTGTAGACAAGATCCTTTCCATCTACCGAAACCCGGATGGCATTCTGGCAGGTGCGCGCCTCACCGAGCTCACATTTCAAACAGAGGCCCGTTCCCTCCAATTTCTTGGACTCCTGAACCACCAAGGAGGTGGCGGTAAAAACAGGTTCGTCCCCCCCGCCCAGGACGCCAGTCGCCACGATGGGCTTGGGTGAGGAACAAACGTTCTTGTGAAAGGCCTTGCTGATGTCGTTTGCGGCGATCAGGAAGAGCACCTCTTTTCCCCCCTTACTCATACGAATCGCGTTCTGGCACTGGGCCGTCTGACCCAACTCACATTTCGCGCAGAGACCGAGTCCCTTCACCGTCAGCGACACTTTCTTCGCTTTCTTCGCTTTCT
>DEAY01000181.1:1136-1335 GCA_002348345.1 Verrucomicrobia bacterium UBA2970 | reverse complement strand
CTTTCTTCGCTTTCTTCGGCTTCTCTTTGGCGGCCACTTTGGCGACTTCAATCTTGGCAGCGGTCAGCTTCTTCACCCCAGCCAAGCCCTCCACCGCACTGATCTTCCCCGAGGCCACAACGGAAGCCGTCGCCTGGCACACGTGCTTGTGGAATCCCTTACTGACCTCGTTGTGCTCAATGATGTAGAGAACTTGCTG
>DEAY01000181.1:571-774 GCA_002348345.1 Verrucomicrobia bacterium UBA2970 | reverse complement strand
TGGCAACTTGGAGTTAATCCCAAGGCGCACTTGAGACAAAGGCCCTCACCTTGAACCACTTCTTCCTTCCGCAGGCTGAGCTTATTCGCGGTAAATTGCTTCTTCCCTCCGATCTCAACGAATTTGCCCACCGCCGAGATCGTGGTGCTTCCCGAACAAAGATTCTTGTGAAAGGCCTTACTCACGTCATTGCCCGTCAGCAA
>DEAY01000181.1:0-239 GCA_002348345.1 Verrucomicrobia bacterium UBA2970 | reverse complement strand
TAGACCACTTCTTTTCCCGCCTCGGTCAATTTGATGGCGTTCTGACACGAATCGGTTTCGCCTAAAGCGCACTTGGCGCACAAACCAACTCCATTCAGCGTCACCGGATCATCGGCAGCCTGAATTTCAACAATCGCTCCAATCATTAGGAGGAGCGCAGATAGACAACTCAATCGCTTTTTCATGTTTTCTGAGGATTTCGATTTCGGCGTTTACTCCCTCGTCCGGGTCGACCATAA
>DEAY01000398.1 GCA_002348345.1 Verrucomicrobia bacterium UBA2970 | reverse complement strand
GTCATACTAGGGCTTCTACAACCAATTCAATGGAAGACGCGCCTCGGATCCGGGGCGCTTTTTTTATCCCCCGATAGCTTTGCCCATGAGGTCTGGCGACTGGGACTCAAAAGAGCGACCGAGAATCAGTCTATATTCCTTAAATCCGAGGTAGTTGCCACGGTCTTCGATAAGAAGCCCGCGTTCTCAAGGCGTTGGCGGATCGATCGTTAACGAATCGCTCCGTGAGGGGATCCAACTCAAGCTGCCGTTTAGCCCGCCAAGCCGCGTTTCCGGCATGACAATACAACGATGCAGGATGCCCAATTGTTTCCAAGTCGGCATTTGGTTTTTTTCTCGATTTGACACAATCAAGAAAGTTCCTGACATGCCGATCTCCTACCTCGGATTCATTTCCCGCGGCGAGCACGCTGTGATCCGGGTTGAATGCCGTCCACTGCCGGTTGCTAATCACGAGATAGCCTTTGTCCCCATAAAGGGCAGCTCCCTCCGCCGCGCCATGAATCGGATAGGGCGTCCAGACTCGCATTTCGTAGCTGAGGATTCTCCCGATCCCTGACTCATCCTCAGGATACTCGTAGCTCACCTGAAGGGTATCTGGCCATTCCTGAATATCGTCGAAATACCACTTTCCTCCGAGCGCAGAGATGAACCGCGGCAAAGCAGCTAATGAGGCCCCTTCGGCAGCCACTGCTGCTTCGAGTGCCCACCGGGCATAGTCAATCCGATGAACCCCGTCGTTTCCAAGGTCGCCCGTACCATAGTCAAGAAACCAACGCCACGAGCCATGAAAGCGTCGAGGATTAAATCGACGCTTGGGTGCCGGCCCGAGCCAGAAATCGTAATCGACCCCCGGCGGCGGGTCAGTGTCGGGAGGCGATCCAATGGAACCTTGGCGTGCACTTTCCCATGCCTTGGCGACCAAAACCCGACCCAGAGCACCAGAGCGCACGAACTCGATGGCCTCCATCATTCTTGGCGAACTTCGAGCCTGCGTTCCCAATTGAACAATCCTTCGGTGTTTACGCATGGCCTCGACCATCCGTTGCCCTTCTAGCATGTTATGACCGTCGGGCTTCTCGACATACACATCCTTGCCCGCCAAGCAACCCAGGATGGTGGGAATCGCATGCCAATGATCCGGCGTCCCCACGACCAGGGCATCGATCCGCGGATCGTCCAGCAACCGACGGAAATCGGTCGACACAATTGGGGTCGGCCGATTGCGATCGGCTAATGTTTTCAATGCGCCGGGCACTCGGCGAGGATCAATCTCCGCCAGGCGGCTGACCACCACGTCTGGTTGATCGGCAAAGTCTTGCAGCAACCGGCCGGCTCGGCCGGCGACCCCAACAAACCCGACTCGAATGCGTTCGCTCGGAGGGGCTTGGCCAAGGGTGAGTGATCGACTCAAGGCCGACGCGGCCCAAAGACCGGCCACCCCTCGTCCTGACTGTTGGATGAATTGGCGACGTTTCATTGAGACATATGGTTTCCGAAACAGGAGCAGTCTACCTCCGGTTCGCTCACCTAATCAACGCGAAGCTGCTTCAAATGATCTCCGCTCTCCGCCTCTCCCGCTGGCGCAGGATCCCTATGAATGAGCTGCCGGGGAGCAGGACACCACCGTCCGACCCGAGCAGGACGGGATGCTTCAGCCCTAACTGGACCGCTCTTCCCAATCTCGGCTGCGCTCCAAGGCCCGCTTCCACTGGTGGTAAAGTCGCTTTCGTTCGCGTCCGCTCATCACAGGATCGAACCGTTTATCAACCGCCCATTGCTTTCCAATCTCCGCCTGATTCTTCCAATAGCCTACCGCCAATCCAGCCAAGTAGGCTGCTCCCAATGCGGTCGTCTCGGCAACCTTGGGTCGCACCACCGGCACGCCCAGGAGATCAGCCTGGAACTGCATGAGCAAATTGTTCAGGCTCGCTCCTCCATCGACCCGCAGTTCTTTCAGCCGGGAGCCCGTATCAGCTTCCATCGCCCGCAACAGATCTTTCGACTGATAGGCAATCGATTCGAGAGCGGCACGCGCAATGTGTCCGCGCGTCGACCCTCGAGTCAGTCCAACGAGCGTGCCCCTCGCGTAAGCGTCCCAGTAGGGTGCCCCCAAGCCCGCGAAGGCGGGCACCATATAAACCCCGCCATTGTCCTCTACCGTTTTCGCCAGGGTCTCCACCTCGGGAGAGTGCTTGATGAGGTTTAGTCCATCCCGAAGCCATTGCACCACAGCCCCTCCGATGAATACGCTTCCCTCAAGGGCAAACTCTGTTTTGCCATCGACTTTCCAGGCGACGGTGGTGAGCAATCTGTTTTTTGAAGGAACCGGTTTCGCTCCCGTGTTCATTAGCATGAAGCACCCGGTGCCGTATGTGTTCTTGGCGATGCCGGGCGACGTGCAGACTTGCCCAAAGAGGGCGGCTTGCTGATCACCCGCGATGCCGGCAATGGGGATTCTCGGCCGGAAAACACTGGCCTCACCGTAAATCTCGCTCGATTCTCGGACTTCAGGCAGCATCGATTTGGCGACCCCGAAGAGTTTCAAGAGATCACGATCCCAAGTCCCTTGCCGGATATTGTATAGCATGGTGCGCGAGGCATTGGAGACATCGGTCACGTGGACCTTCCCGCCGGTGAGATTCCAAATCAGCCAGGAATCGATTGTGCCGAACGCCAATCGCCCCGCCTTGGCGGCCGCGCGTGCTCCCTCGACATTTTTCAAAATCCATGACACTTTGGTGGCTGAAAAATAGGCATCGACGACCAAGCCAGTCTTCTTCTGAATCTTTTTTGCCAGTCCCTTTTTGTGGAGTTTATCGCAGTGGGGCGCCGTGCGCCGGTCTTGCCATACAATCGCCCGGCAAATGGGTCGACCCGATTCGCGATCCCAGACGACCACCGTTTCTCGCTGGTTGGTGATCCCGATCCCGGCAACATCCCTCGGACCGATCCCCGCCTTCTTGATGGCTTGTTTGGCAACCAAGAGCTGGGTTTTCCAGATTTCCTCGGCGTCATGTTCCACCCAACCGGGCTGTGGAAAGTACTGCCGGAATTCCTTTTGAGCCACCGCGACGATCCGACCCTTCCGATTGAAGAGGATGGCTCGTGAACTCGTGGTTCCTTGATCCAGTGCGAGAATAAACTTCATACCGAGTCCTGTCAGAGTAGAGATCGAGTCATCACCGATTCAGAAGAGCATTTCATAGAGGCCCCCTCCGATGATGCCTCCCACAAGAGGCCCCACGATGGGAACCCAGGCATACCCCCAATCAGAGCTCCCCTTTTTCGAGATGGGAAGTAGTTGATGCGCGATGCGGGGCCCCAGATCTCGAGCGGGATTGATCGCATACCCGGTGGGTCCCCCCAGAGAGATCCCGATTGAAAACACCACCAACCCGATCAGGAACGGTGCCAACCCGGCGAAAAACCCCGAGCCTTCCGCCAGATTGTCGGGATTCAGAATCCCTCGAACGCCAAAGACAAACACAGCCGTTGCGATCACCTCGCAAGCCACATTATCGGGAATGGAACGGACCGCCGGACCTGTGCAAAACACCGCTAATTTACTCTCCGGGTCTTCCGTCGCTTCAAAATGCGGACGATAACACAGCCAAACTAAAACGCCTCCGAGGGTCGCCCCAGCGAGTTGCGCCAACAGATAGCCCGGAACCATACTCCAAGCAAATCCACCGGTCGTTGCCAACCCGACGGTCACGGCGGGGTTCAAATGCGCGCCACTGACGCTGAACACCGCGTAGACCGCGACGGTTACGGCCAATCCCCACCCCGCGGTAATCACGATCCATCCCCCGTTGTTACCCTTTGTCCCGCGCAAAACGACATTTGCCACCACCCCGTCACCGAGTGTGATCAGGATCAGGGTTCCGACGAATTCAGCCAAATAGGGAGACATGGAGATACACCTATGAGTTAAAGATTTTCCGTAGCAGAGCACCGTTGTCCCATTAGTTCAACTGGAAACGCTCGCCATGGACCGATGGGACCTCTCACCCGTTGACCCCGCAATAAAGCTGGAGGACACGGTCTCAAAGGCTTGACCATCCTCTGTGCCTCTCAGAGGCTACCCCATGTGTCGCGCCTCATCGCGACCGACCGGAGGGATCATGATCAAGACTGAGATTTGTATTAACTCACCGGAGAGTGCCGTCGCCGCCCAGCAAGGCGGGGCCGATCGGGTCGAACTTTGCGCCAACCTCCTGGAGGGCGGCACCACCCCGAGTCTTGGTGCCGTCAAACTGGCCCGAGAGAGGATCGAGATTGGGTTACATGTCATCATACGGCCCCGGGGAGGCGATTTTCTTTTCAACGAGTTTGAAGTCGAAACCATGAAGGAAGACATTGTCGCCATCAAGGCATGCGGAGCCGATGGCGTGGTCATCGGCTCACTCCTCCCCGATGGGACCATCGACCGCCCCCAAATCGAGACGCTCATCAAGCTGGCCCGTCCCATGAGCGTGACCTTTCACCGTGCATTCGACATGTGCCAGGATGCGGCGAAGTCCCTTGAAGAACTCATCGATATGGGGGTGGACCGAGTGCTGACTTCCGGCCAGGAGGAATCAGTCATTGAAGGCATCCAGCTCATCAAAGCTCTCAACGAACAAGCCCGGGAGCGCATCATCATCATGCCGGGGGGTGGCATCACGCCAAGGAACCTTCGGCGCTTGGTGGATGAAACCGGGGTCCGCGAAGTTCACTTTGCGGCGATGAGAACGATTTCCAGCGCGATGACCTTTCGAAACGAGCGGGTCTACATGGGAGGCACCCTGCGACCACCTGAATACGAATCACAGGTCACCGACCATGGCGCCGTGACGGCGATGCGGAGTATCTTGAGCCATCCTCCCCAGACCTAAAATCTCCGCTCTCTTCAGCCTCGCCCTAGGAACGGCATGCTGACCGGTAGCACGATTCCTTCCAAAAAATTGACTTCCGGCGGCAGGCATGCCATGCCCACCACCATTTGAGCCAAAAGATCCGGATCCATCAATCCCTCGGACTCGGCCATCTCGCGCCGCTCATCCCAAATGGCGGTGTCGGTGTTCCCCGGGTGGAGCACACTCACGGCGACCCCGTATTCCCTGGCGTCGAGTGCCATGGCCCGCGTCATTCCATCCAGGGCAAACTTGGAGGTCGTGTAAGGCGCTGAATGGAGTCGCGGCACACGCGCGGAGACACTTCCGATATTGATAATCCTGCCGCGACGCCTCGGTCGCATCATCGCCAGAGCCGATCGAGAACAAAGAAAAGCGCCATCAAGATTGACGCTGAGGACTTGGCGCCATGTCTCGAATGAGAGCTCGTGAGACGCTCCCCCCGTCGCCAAACCGGCATTGTTCACAAGCAGATCGATATGACCAAATTCGGATTTCACCCGGTCAAACAACCTGCCGACCGCATCCTCACTAGCGATATCGGTTGGAATGGCCACCGCTTTCTGCCCCAGGCGTGTGATTTCACCACTCACCTCCTTGAGGCGTTCCTCATTGCGCGCCGCCAAAACAAGGTCGCCTCCCTCCTTCGCCAACGCCAATGCGATCGATCGGCCGAGCCCCCCACTCGATCCGGTTACCAAACACACTTGTCCCGAAAGTCTGCTCATCAGGAACGATTGTATGAGGTTCTTGCCAGAAGGACAATGCCTCGGATAGCCCTTAGAAAAATCTCAGTTTCAGTGTGACCAAAGAGTATCTCGCCCGGAAGAGAGACGGTCGATCCGCCGTTGGCCCGTCACCGAATCATTCTTGATTGCTTTTGGAGCAACCTTCCGATTCGGTGATTGAATCTCCCTTGAGATTCCTCAACACTAACGCTCGGATCGAGTCATATTATTGAGCAACACAACGTGTGATGGCACAGCCAAACTCAGCCGAATCCGAGGGAGCTACCCCATGGAATCACACAACCCCGGTGATCTTCACGCCACTCTTCGACTGGCCGCCCCGCCCACTGGAAACGATCATCTCCCTGAGCAAACGCTGGGTCACCGTTTCGCGTAATCTCCTCTTTGTGGGAATGGCCTGGATGGTTCACGAACTGGCGTTTCAAGATCTATCCTCGATGCAAGCCCTTTCGGTCGCCGGAGTGCTTCCCATCTTCCTCCGAAATCTTCTCTTCATGGCGACGGTCGCCGGAGGACTCCACCTCTTTTTCTTCACCCTCAAAGCGCAGGGCAAACGACTCAAGTATGATCCCCGATCCGAACATGAAAAGAGCAGAAAATTCTCCTTCCACAATCAAGTCTGGGACAACGCCTTTTGGTCCTTAACGAGTGGCGTGACTACGTGGACCCTCTATGAAACACTTTACCTCTGGGGCTTGGCCAACGGGAATGTTCCGACCTTTACTCTCCGCGAGCATCCCTTTGCGTTTCTCCTTTGGATTCTCATGCTTCCGGTGATTCTCTCCTCGCATTTCTACCTGATCCACCGATTGCTCCACTGGCCTCCGCTCTATAAAAGCGTCCACCGTCTCCACCATCGGAACATCCATATCGGCCCTTGGTCCGGCTTGTCGATGCATCCGATCGAGCATCTTCTCTATCTCTCTGGGGTGTTTCTGCATTGGGTGATTCCCTCACATCCAATTCATGCCTGTTTTCATCTGCTCCATGCTGGCATTAGTCCGACTTGGGGACACACAGGCTTCAACAGGATTCAGGTAAATAAGTTTGAAATAGACACGAACTACTTCCACTACCTGCATCATCGTTATTTTGAATGTAACTACGGCAACCTTGATATGCCTTGGGACCACCTGTTTGGTACTTTCCATGATGGCTCGCAGGAATCCAAGAAACGAATGGGCGCCCGATTACGAGAACAACGAAAGCGTTGAGGGGGAGTCAGTTTATGAAGCAATCCAATTTTTCCGTGAGGCAGGGACGATCTCGCTCCTATGATGCTCTTCCATTGCAACGCTCAGATATGCCAATGGATTATCTTGTTTCATTGGAAAATTACACTTCTGGTCGCACTATTCGATTACCTGAAAATCTTGGTCCCACCCAGTCATTGCAAGGTTTTGATTCAACATACACAAACATCATTGACTACATTGTTCGAATCACTTATCGAATTTGGGAAACCAATGACCGTGAGGTGAAGTACATCGGTGAATGCTATTCACCAGACAGCCAGGTTTTCGATGACTACGGACTTCAACTTGGTAACCAAAAGATCATTGCTGATACCCACCATACAACAGCGGCCTTCCCTGATATTATTCTTGATGCTGAAGAAGTAATTTGGGCAGGAAATGACCAAATTGGGTTTCATACCTCTCACCTTACACGCATCAGTGGTACGAATACCGGATCAAGCAGATACAGTAACGCCACTGGCAAAACAGTGAATTTTTTCGTGATTGCGAACTGTGTTGCTCTCCAGAACGATATTTTTCTGGAACACGTGCTTTACAACACCTCTGCAATGCTACAACAGCTTGGGAT